>JAJDAB010000077.1 GCA_029262095.1 Candidatus Hydrogenedentota bacterium | reverse complement strand
GGTTGAAGAGGGATTGATGCCTCATGATAAGAACGTGCTTGGCCCGGGCCTCGAAGAGGAACGACGTTTGTTTTACGTCGCGCTGACGCGTGCGCAGCGGCATGTGACGTTGTTTGAGGCGATCGAGCGTGACCGGCATGGCCGCGCACGGCCGACGACGACGAGCCGCTTTCTAGCGGAGCTTCCGGAGGGATCGGTGAACGTGCGTCAACGAGCCGTGCGACCCGAACCAGAGCCGGGATCGAAAAAGGCGTCAGCGAAAAAACGCACGGCTTAACGGCGTTCGCCGCCTGATTGTTATACTTCCGCGCATGCCAGACCAAGACCAAGCGAAACGGCTCGCATTATCGGTGCTCATTCCCGTGTACAACGAGGAGGAGAGCCTCGCCGAGCTTCGCAGTGAGCTGATCCCAGTGTTGGAAGCGATCGGCTGCACGTTTGAAATCGTGTTTGTGGACGATGGCAGCCGCGACGATTCACCTAATATTCTGCGCGAGTTTTTCGAGAAAGACGAACGAATTCGCGTGATCCGGTTCGTCCGCAATTTTGGCCAACAAATGGCGACGACCGCTGGACTTCGGCATTGCCGGGGTAAGGCCGTAATCATCATCGATGCTGATCTGCAGAGTCCGCCGCACCACATTCCCGAGTTGCTGGCGAAACTCAATGAAGGCTTCGACATTGTCTACGGCGTCCGGGAGGAGAGCACCGGTCCACTCTACCGCCGAATGGGTACCGTCGCGGCAAATTATCTTATTGGCCGTTTGACGGGGGTTTACTACCCCGATGCCGCGAGCGGATTTCTTGCTCTCAATGACGATCTGGTCCGCAGCGTCAATCGGTTTAATCAGAAAACTCGATACCTCAGTACCTTATTCGCCTGGCTATCGTATGGGCGGCACGCGGCGGTCCCCGTAAGTCGCCGTCCGCGAAAGTATGGTCAATCGCACTACCAGTTCTGGCAGCTCGTTCGCATCACCGTAAATCTAATCACCAATTGGTCGACTCGGCCGCTGCATTTTGCGTTGTGGGCGGGATTTGGCGTGGCGGGCGCAGCGGGGCTTGCGCTCCTTCGATGGCTTTATCTGTTGTGGACGGAAGGGTGGCGCGGCGGTGAAATGACGTTGTATACAACAGCAATTTTAGTTGTTGGCGCTGTGAATCTATTTGCGCTCGCGATCATGAGTGCGTATATCAGCCGCATCTACGGCGAGGTTCGCGAGAATCCGCCGTACGTTATCGGCGATATCATGGAACGCGATTGACGCGCAGCCGTTCGTATCGTGTTCACCGGAGACTCTGAATGAAAGCCGTCATTATGGCCGCGGGCGCTTCAACGCGCACCCATCCACTCACGCTCACGCGGCCGAAACCGCTACTCCCGATTGCGAATCGGACGATACTCGATTACCAGTTGGATGCATTGCGTCCGTTAGTGGACGAAGCGGTCATCATTGTTCACTACATGCGCGACCAAATCGAAGAGCGGTTCGGACACGTATACAAGGGCATTCGTATTCGATACGTTGAGCAGGGCGAACCCCTTGGTACCGGACATGCCGTTTTGCAGTGCGCCGACATCATTAACGAACCGTTCATTGCGATGAATGGGGATGATTTATACGACCCGGCCGATCTCGCGCGTTTGGCGAAGTTGGACCAAGGTGCGCTCGCGATCACGGTTGAAGACCCGCGCATGTACGGTGTTTACGAAACGGATAGTAAAGGCAATGCGGTTCGACTTGTCGAGAAGCCGGAGAATCCAACTTCCAATCTCGCGAATGTAGGCGTGTATAAGTTCGCGCCCGACGTGTTCGACGCGTTGCGAGAGACCGCGCCCAGCGAGCGCGGCGAAATTGAGATCACGAGCGCGGTCCAAACGCTCGCCGAAAGGGGACCATTTCCCGTTGTCGGCATGAACGGGTATTGGCTGCCCGTGGGGTATGCGTGGCACCTGCTCGACGCGAATGCGTATGTCCTCGAACATCTCATGGAGGCTGAGTCGTTGGGTGAGGTCAGCCCTGGGGCTGAGATTAACGGTAAGGTGTCCATCGGCGAGGGCGCGATCATTCGCAGCGGCGTCGTGATCGATGGGCCTGCGTGTATCGGGCCGGGCGCTACGCTTGGGCCCAACTGTTGGATACGGCCCGGCACGACCCTTGGCCGGGGTTCCCACGTCGGGCACGGTGTTGAAATCAAGAACTCCATACTTATGGATGGCGCGAAGGTGCCGCATCTCAGCTACATCGGCGACAGCGTCGTCGGCGAAAACACGAACCTCGGTGCGGGGACGATAACCGCCAACTTCCGCCACGACGGCAAGAACATTCCATCGGCGATGAAGGGCGCGATCATCGATAGTGGGCGGCGAAAATTTGGTGCGATTATTGGCGATGATGTCCACACAGGCATCAATACGTCAATATATCCAGGCCGAAAACTCTGGCCACACACGTTGACGTTTCCGGGTGAAGCGGTGAGCAAAGATGTGATGGAAGTGAAGCGGCGTCCTCCCCGGACCTAGGGGCAAGATTGTAAATTATTGACGAAAAATGGGATTTGGCGTATTATTCCGACCGTCCTACCGTGGAAGGAAGCGACGCAACTCGGACTGACAGGGGGAAATTTCAGATGCGAATCGGAGTAATTGCTGCGCTGACCATCGTGGCAACAGTGATGACGGTTGCGCTACCCGGCGATGCGAACGCGGGAATCATCGGCGAAGCGAAAGAGGGGTTTAGCGAGGGAAGCTGGCGTGCCGAGATCAATCTCGGTACGGGTATTCATTCGGGCCGGCAAAGCCGAACTGGCGACATGCTTATCGGCGGCAACATCGAATACGAATTCCCGATTTATGCGCGTACGACGCTGGGGCTCAAGGCGTATCCGCTCTTTACCTACAACCAAGACGAAGGCGGGACGGTTGTTGGCGCGGGTATTGGATTAGGTGCTCGCCACTACTTCGCGGGTGATGAGCGGTCGGGGTGGTTTGGCGAAGGCACCGCCGGCATCATGGGGCATAGCGATGAATTCAATGGGAACTCCTCGAACTTCAATTTCATGACGGGCCTCGGGCTCGGTTATCAGTTTAAGAACGATTGGCATGTAACGGCCCAATTCCATCACTTTTCGAACGCTGGCTTCGGCGACACGAACTCGGGCACCAATACGCTGGGGCTGGGCATCGGATATTCGTTCTAGATTTTAACGCTGGACTATTTGCGGGCTGGAATTACAATTCCGGCCCGTTTTTTTTAAGATCGGCTGTATTGACGGGCGCGCGGCGGTGCTCTACCATCCGGGGTTCAATTCGACTAGGGAGCGTTGCATATGCTGGGCATTGGCGGATGGGACTGGGCAGCCCTTCTCATCTATCTAATAGGCATTACCGGCGTGGGTATCTGGTCGGCGCGCCGTGTGAAAGATACTGCGGATTTTTTCATCGGTGGCCGGAAGTTCGGTAAGCCTTTCATGATCTTCTTTGCGTTTGGCGCGGGCACCAGTGGCAATGACGCAGTCGGCGTTTCGGCCAAAACGTATACCAACGGCGTCTCCGGGATTTGGTACCAATGGTTGTGGCTTTTCGCGACGCCCTTCTATTGGCTGATCGCGCCGGTCTTTCGCCGCATGCGCGCACTGACCACCGGCGACTATTTTGAACACCGATACGACCAAAGCGTTGCGTCGTTGTACACCGTTGTGGGCGTCTCCCAACTCACGGTCAACATTGGCATTCTACTCCTGGGCGCAGGCGAAACGATCGAAGCCATTTCCGATGGCGCGATTACCTCAAGCTACGCCATCTTCACGATGACTATCCTGTTTGTAACGTACGGTATTGCGGGCGGGCTGGCCGCAGCGATTGTGACAGACTTTATCCAGGGTATTCTCACGGTAGTCCTGTCGTTCATCATCCTTCCATTTGCCTGGAGCGCGGTGGGTGGCATGGCAGGCTTACGCGCCAACATCCCAGGCGCGATGGAAGGCCAGGATCAAACGGTGATTGACGGAATGCTGAGCCTCGCGACACCGGGTGAAATCAATGGATTTCACATCGTAATGCTGGCGATTAGCGCGCTCATCGGCATCGTGACGCAACCGCACATCATGGGCGTTTGCGCGGGCGGCCGGAATGAGATGGATGGCCGTGTTGGGTTCGCGGCGGGGAATCTCCTCAAAAGGGTTTGCACCGTCGCCTGGATGTTAACCGGTCTCTGTGCGGTTGTGTACTTTGTTCAAGAGGGTAAGCTCGACTTCAAGGCCCGCGTCGACGAGAATTCAAACTTGGTCTACGGCTTAATGGCGCGGGATCTTCTCCCGGAGGTGATGCCGGGATTGGTCGGTTTGTTTCTTGCCGCGCTACTGGCGTCGATCATGTCGTCCTGCGACGCGTTTATGGTGTCATCGTCCGGGCTTTTCACCGAAAACGTCTATCGTCGATATTGGGGCAAAGGCAAACCTGAGCGACATTTCGTGTTTGTAGGCCGGATTACAGCGTTTATAATCGTATGCGTCAGCATAGCGTTTGCCTTTAGTTTTGACAGCATCCCCGATGCGCTCGTTGTATTCTTTCAGTTGCAGGCCATGATGGGTGCAGCATTCTGGCTCGGCTTGTTTTGGCGCCGTACGACGGTCGCTGGCGCTTGGGCGGGTACACTGTTGGCGTTCACGGTCTGGTTTATCACGAGCCGTGTTTTCTTCCACGAATTTGCCGTCAATAGTTTGCCGGACTTCATGATTTGGAACGAAAAGTTTCGCGTATCGTGGCAAATCTTCAGTTTCCTGACTGCCGGATTTGTGAGTTGCATCGTTGTCAGCTTGTTCACGAAGCGTGTGTCCGAGGAGAAACTTGATCGCGTTTACGCTTGTTTGCGAACACCCATTCAGGACGACGAGCCGCATCAGGCACCGTTTACACTGCCGCCGGGTGTAGTGCCGCCGGAACCGCGCAAGCTGATTAACCACCCCGACCTAGAGATTCCAATGCCGAGTGCTGTGGGCATGGGCGGATTCCTTTTTTTCTGGGCCATGGTCGGCCTGATGATTGGGTCGGTGTTCTATATTGTTGGATCGGGGTAGGCGCGTTGCATTCCGGTTCATGCTGCCGTACCATATGCGTCAGCATTTTCACGCCACGGGGAAGTTTTAAATAATGACCGATCAAGACGAACGCCGCAGGTTTCCACGGAGTCGCCGGGGCATTCAAGCCTTTGATGAAGCGGGTGAATCCGGTGTCCTGAATAATGTCGACAACATCAGTGCAAGCGGCGTGTTGTGCCACACGATCAAGCCTATCGCGTTGATGACTAAATTGGGGATGGGACTTGAACTCCCCGCACCCATCGATCGGCGAGTCGATTGCGAAGGCGTCGTCGTGCGTTGCGAAGCGGATGAACAGGGCGGCGACAACTTCAAGGTCGCGATTTTGTACACCAAAATATCCGATGATGATCGCGACGCGATTCAGACCTGGGTCGAATCGGACCTCGCCCAAGACCACGACGAAGATTAGTTCCGCGTGAGCGCGCCACGCCGCCGCGATATCGTGCTGTTCGA
>JAJDAB010000076.1 GCA_029262095.1 Candidatus Hydrogenedentota bacterium | reverse complement strand
GCTTATCGAATTGCTCGCGAATGCGTTCCGCGTGGGCGGGTTTATTTCTCATCGTGCGTGTAGCGTATCGAATCTTACCCGCACCCTCCTAATCGATCGTGCGCCGCTTACGCTGGGGCCGCCACCGGTTTCTTAGCGTTGGCGAGTATCAGTTGTGCAGCGGTGTAGCCTGATCGTAATGCGCCGCCGAAGCCTGCGCCGGGGAACGTCCATGCGCCCGCGAGGTATAGGCCGGGTAGATGCGTCTTTTGTCCGGGTCGGAACACGGTGTGCGTCATCGCGCCAGCGGCGTAGCCGTAGACCGCGCCATTCGGACTCAGCGAATAATCTTTCATCGTCTTCGGTGTGCCGACTTCAATGACTTCAATTCGATCGCGTACATCAGGGATGAATTCTTCGATACGGTCGATGAGAAACTCGGTCACTTTCTCTTTCTTCGCTTTGTATTCGTCCTCGGGTAAATCGATCCAGTGTTCTCCCATCGCGAGAATGGCTGCTTCTAGAACAGACTTGTCCTGCGGGCAGGCGTCCGCGTTAACCGAGCTGTGATTCGCGAGCAATATGCTCATGTCGTCCCATTTGCCCTGCTTGACGTCTGCCCACTCTTCATCCGCGTTTAACGTGCGGTTGACGAAGATTTCGTGTTCCGCAAGACCCAGTTCCGCGGCGTCACCGCGAATGCCGACATACGCCTGAATGATTGACGTACTGATCGGCATCGTATTGACCTGCGTCAGCACGTCTTCCGGCGTGTACGATTTGTCCAGCATCTGTCCGAACGTCGTAATCGGTGAGGCATTGGAAATGACAACCGGCGCGTGGAACGTCTCGCCTTTGTGCGTCCGCACACCGGTGACGTGACCGTATTCGACCAAAATTTCTTCGACCAACCGGCGCAATAGAATCGCGCCACCTTGTTCCTCGATGCGTTCGCACATCGCGTTGCTCAACGCTTGACCACCGCCGCGAATGTAAAAGCCGCCTTCGGTATAGCTGTGCCACATGAGCGCGAAATAAATCGCAGACATCTCGCCCGGCGGCAACCCAAGGTACGGCCACAACTGTGCGAGCAAGGCGCGAAGCAACGGGTCGCCGACCGTGTCATCGAACACCGCGTTGAGCGGCGCCATCATGTACCGCATCGACTGCGGCGCTTCTTCGGCAGCGTTTATTGAAGGGTCTGTTTGCGCGCGCAATAACTTTGGCAATTCACGTGGAATTTCCCGCATGATCTCGAAGAATTTGTCGATGCCTTCGACTTCTTCCGGGAATTTCTCGTGGAGCAGGAGGCGATACGCTTCCGGGTCGGTGGGTACCGTAATATCGAAATTCTGATCAGGAAAAATGGACCGGTGCAGACTCGGTGTTTCAACGTATTCGAGTTTGTCGGCGATACCGATTTCCGCAAACTGTTCGTATTGACCGCTGCCTTGACGCAACATGCCCGTTTGATGCAGCGCCACGTCGAAGTAATACATCTCGCCGTCTTTCTTGCGCGGAAAATGGTGAGCATAACCGCCCGCGACGTAATGCTGTTCGACGACCAAGCAACGTTTGCCCGCGACCGCCAGTTTCGCTGCAGCCATCAAACCACCCAGGCCGGAGCCGATACAAATGACATCCCAGTCCCGCGCGAGTTCCTGGCGTTTTGGTTTCCATTGCACCCAAGCCGGTTTTTCGTTGCTCATCGTATTTGCTCCTACTAGGCTTTCGCAGCGTTCGGTTTAAGTGTCAGTTTATCCAATTCGCGTATCGTGTCGTCGCACCACTCACAGGTCGCTTTGCACCGCGAGATTCCAAATCGTAACGTCATACGCCAATACGGCATATCGGCGTGATCGCGCCACTTGTTATCGAGTGTCTCTTCGATGGCTTCATACGACTCCAACAACGATTCCGATTCCGTGCGAAGCGTGCGAACTTGGTCGCAGCAGACTTCCGGACCGCACAAGCGACCAAAGTAGAGTTTCAACAACAACTCATGCCGTACCGGCTCCGGCGCGGCTTGTTCGCCCAGCCAATTCACGAACGCTTGCATCCCCGTGTCCGTGATTTCGTACACGCGCCGCGGACGTCCACCGGCTGTCGGGTCGTCTTCGCCCCGAACCAGCCCTTCATCTTCCATTCGCCTTAGCGCAGGATATAGCTGCCCAAAACTCTCCCGCCAGAAATGCCGGGTACTGCCTTGTTCCAATGTAGTCTTGATGTCATAGGCCGTCATCGGCTTCCGGCTAAGAAAGCCCAATATGGCGAAATGGGTGCGGCTGCTTCGACTCATAGTAGCTAGAAGATATATCTACAAGCTATAAATGTCAAGCGCCCTTTTTCGATTCCGGAGAGTGGCCGAAGTCATCTAGACCGTATACTATGACCCCGTTCGCGCCTTCCAGGGTCAAGGCGCACCGGGCAACAATATTCATGGAGACACTACGATGGCGACAGTGACGGCGGGGTATGAACGGATTACGGTGAACCCGATTGCGGGGTCGATGGGCGCGGAGATTGAGGGCGTCGATTTATCGGAGCCGTTGGATGATGCGACATTTGAAGAGATTCGCCAGGCATTTTTGGAGCATTGTGTGGTGTTTTTCCGGGATCAACAACTGACGCCTGATCAACACAAAGCGTTCGGGCTTCGGTTTGGGACGCTGAACATTCATCCGTTCGTCACGCCGCTGGAGGGACACCCGGAAATCATTCCGATCGTCAAAGAGCGCGAGGACAAAGCGAATTTCGGCGGCGGCTGGCATTCGGATGTGAGCTTTATGGTGAAACCGGCGTTGGGCTCGATGCTGTACGCGTTGGATACGCCGACGTATGGCGGCGACACGTTGTGGGCAAATCAATACATGGCGTACGACGCGTTGTCGGATGGCATGAAGGATATGCTTAATGGCATGACCGCGATTCACAGTCCTTCGAGTCAATACGCGCCGGGTGGTGAATCGGATCGCAACAATTCTAAACGCAAGAGCATGGCGGTCAAAGTTACGGAAGAAGCGTATAGCGAATCGACGCACCCCGTAGTGCGCACGCACCCCGAGACCGGACGAAAAGCGTTGTATGTGAACGAGCCGTTTACCGTGAAGTTCACGGGGATGACGCGGCGAGAGAGCCGTCCGCTGTTACGTTTCCTTTGCGACCATTCCACGCAGGAACAATACACCTGTCGTTTCCGCTGGCAGCCGGGTTCGCTTGCCTTTTGGGATAACCGTTGCACGCAACACTACGCGCTCAACGATTACCAGGGTCAACGCCGCGAGATGCACCGCGTCACGATCAATGGAGATACGCCGCGGTAATACGAAGTATCCAGTTCATCCTGTTATCCCGTCTAAAAATTTTGACAGGATTACAGGATAGACAGGATGATTTTAGAACCGCTCGGTATGAACGACCAAGCCGTTGCGGTGGAGGTACATTTCGTCGAGGCCGGTTTGGGCGCGGTGGGTGATGTTGAGGACGTGGCGGGTGGTTGATTTGGCATTGCGCTCCGCTTACGCGTCGGGTAACCCGGCCAGGAATTCGAGCACAGCCGCATTGAAATCGGCGGGATTGTGCATGTTTGCGGCATGACCCGCATCGGGAATCACTACCTTTTGTGCATTCGGTATTTTCTTCGTCATGAAGTCGGTGGGCGCGATGAACGATTTGTCGTTTTCGCCCACGAGGACGAGTGTGGGCACGTCGATATTGGGTAGTGATTCGAGTACAGCGGAATCGAATTGCGCGAGCATGCCACGCGCGGCTTTCGCGAGGCCGTCCGCTGACTCATGCCAGTCGGCCCGCATTTCGTCCGTGCCCATCGTTTCGAATGCTGCGAGGCCATCCTGCTCTAACGTGGTCGCCCATTTTTCGGCGTGCTCATTCCACTTCGCCCGCGCTTCGGGATTGCGATAACCCGGCCCGGTATCGAACAGCATCAACGCACGTACACGATCAGGATGCGCGTTATAGAATGCGAGCGACATATACCCGCCCAGCGATAATCCACCAACGACAGCCTCATCAATACCACGCGCGTCTAACAGCGCCACCATATCAGCGACCGTCTCTGCTTCCGAATGGCCGGACTGCTCGTCCGGGCCTTTGGTTTGCCCGTGCCCGCGCATGTCCCACGTTACAACCCGGTGCGAGGCCGCGAACGCTTCCGTTTGATCCGCCCACATCCGCGATGTTGCACTAAAGCCGTGGCTCAAAAGGATCGGCGGTCCCTCGCCGGCGTCTTCGTAATAGAGCGATACACCATAGCGATCAAGGTGTGGCATAGATAACGGTCTCCGCGTGTAAGGTGCGATCGATTCAGAGCGGGCCAAGACGCCCGGTCAATTGCTATAGTGGGGAATTGCCACATTGGGGTCAATGCACAAGCCGGGCCGCACGATACTAACGCGGTCCTC
>JAJDAB010000075.1 GCA_029262095.1 Candidatus Hydrogenedentota bacterium | reverse complement strand
TACACAACAGACTCATGACCCGTACGGTCGAGCCCAATCCCATCTGCCCGCGGCGTTGCATCCAGCGATACAGGCTTTGGCCCTCGAGATACTCCATCGTGTAATAGAGGAGGTCATCCGACTTTTGAGCATCGAAGATTTTGACGATGCATGGATGATTCATCTTGCGTACGGCGTTGACCTCACGAATGAATCGTTTCACCGCGTATTCGTGGGACGCATACTGCGGAAGAATGCTCTTGAGTGCGAGTTGTTGATTCGTCTGAGTATCGTTGACCAGGTACACGACGCCCATTCCGCCCCGTCCGATGCCTTTGATGACTTCGTACCGATCGGCGATTTTGTCGCCCTTGCCGTAACCGCCCTGCCGCCGAGGTTGTTCAGCCGCGCCGGGGTTAATGGGTGAATCGCTCATGTAGGTCGTCCAATGCGCCGCATGCGAATTCTGCTTAGGATAGCAATTGATTTGGGAGAATGAAAACGACTGCAATGCCGACGCTAAAAGCTGATTTCGCGGCCTTCATCCGCCGACTGGCGGGCGAGCAAACAGGCCTTGGTCGTGAGAAACGCATCCTCTGCGCTGATGAGACTCATGGCCGTACCCTCGATCTGATCCATGAACTCCGCGAAGATCTCCCGCTTGGGTTCGAGTTCGAGATCGCGTGGACCCTGATCGTCAATGAGATACGCGCGGCCCTCCGACACTTCGATTACGCCGTCGGTTCCCGCGACGCGAATACGGTCGTCGCCGTGTGACATGGCTTTTCCCGGGCGGAGGTAATCGATGTTGACGCCGCCGAATATGTCGTTGGACATCGTGAAATGACAGAGCGCGGATGCTTCCAATTCGCCGTGATCGCGGTTCGACCGAGCCGAGTGCGTGGCGTAGACATGTTCGAACCGCGCGCCGCTGAACCAGTGCAACCAATCGATCGCATGACTACCGACCCAGGGAATGGTGCCACCGTAGCGATCGCGATCATGGGTCCACGCCGGGCGCTTACCAAGCTTATACGACTTCTGCGCGGTCATCAGCCGCACTTCGCCGATGGCGCCATGATCGACTACGCGCCATGCGGTCGTAAACGCAGGCGCATAGCGCAACCCGAGCATGCAAGACAGTTGGACATTTGCGTTATCGAAAACGCGCTCCAGCGCTTGAAGATCGTCGAGCGTCGTCGCCATCGGTTTTTCGATGAAGACATGATGCCCGCGCTCGATAACCTCGATGGCCACGGCGGCGTGGTCGGCGTAGTGACACGCGACCGAGACAATGTCCGGCTTCTCATCGTCCAGCATGCGGCGAAAATTGTCGAATACTTTCGGCGACTGGTCGATACGTTCGGCCTGACGCGCGATTGCGGCAGCGGATTCTTCCGCCGGCCCTGGCGCCACGCCAACGATACGCGCATCGGCCCGCGCACGGACGCCGTCAAAGACGTAGCCGTTGTGGCCGATACCGCCAATCATGCCGATTTTCATGGGTGCCTCCTGCGTGGATAACCGATTGTGAATCGTATCAGTCTGCCATTGGCGTCGTCGATAGACTTTATTGCGGGCTTGCGTCCGTGCGTTACGCTGGGATAGCGTGACGGCATCTGGGTTGATTCAGGGAGTATTTACATCATGACGAGCACTGCGGTATTGGGCAGATTGGTTGTTTGTGCGGCGGTTGGTTTATTCGCCACGACGGCTATTGGCGAGGAGTGGATTTCTCTTTTTAACGGTAAAGACCTCGACGGGTGGTCGCCGAAGATTCGGGGGTATGAGTTCGGAGATAATTTTGCCGACACTTTCCGGGTCGAAGGCGGCATGATTACCGTTTCCTACGACGAGTACGAATCCTTTGATAATAAGTTCGGCCACCTTTTCTACAAGACGCCGTACAGCCATTACCGGCTGCGCATTGAGCATCGGTTTATTGGTGAACAGGCGCCGGGTGGTCCGGGTTGGGCGATTCGGAATAGCGGCGTGATGTTGCATTGCCAAGACCCGGCGTCGATGACGAAAGACCAGGAGTTTCCGGTGTCGATCGAGACGCAGTTTCTAGGCGGTGACGGCACAAATGATCGGCCGACGTGCAATGTGTGTTCGCCGGGCACGCACATTGAGATGGAAGGCGCGTTGGTGAAGCGCCACTGCAACAATTCGACGTCCAAGACCTTTCATGGTGATCAATGGGTCGTCGCAGAAATCGAAGTGCGCGGCGGCGACAGCATCAAGCACTACGTGAACGGCGAATTGGTGCTCGAATACGAAAAACCGCAGCTCGACCCGAAGGACAAAGACGCGAAACCGCTATTGAAGGGTGATGACGTAAGGTTGAGCAGCGGATACATCTCGTTGCAGTCGGAAAGTCATCCGGTGCAATTCCGGAAAGTGGAGTTGCTAGTCCTTGAACCCTAGCGATCCGGCTTGATCACTAGCTAAACAAACCGAAAAGGTATTGGCATGTCTGACGAATACACGGTAATCCGTATCGATCGCAACGATCACGTTGCGGAAGTGGTGTTGAACAATCCGGATCGTTTAAACGTGATGGCGAAGGTGTTCTTTCATGAGATCAAACGCGCATTCGAAGAACTCGACGCCGATCCGGAAATCCGCGTCGTCGTGATGTGGGCCGAGGGTCGGTTGTTCACAGCGGGACTCGACCTGAAGGAAGCATCGACCGGCATCCTCGCTGGCGGCAACGGCGAAGCGAGTCAAGGGCGCCGCAGCGATGATCTATATCGGCACGTGCTCGAGTTACAGGATTGCTTTACCGCGATTGAGCGTTGCCGCAAGCCGGTGATTGCCGCGGTTCACGGCCATTGCATCGGCGGCGGAGTCGACCTCACGACGGCGTGCGACATTCGGGTATGCACGGAGGATGCAACGTTCGGCATTCAGGAAACAAAGATCGCAATCGTCGCCGACGTAGGGACGTTACAGCGTATTACCGATTTGGTCGGCAAAGGGTTCGCGCGCGAAATGGCGTATACGGGTAAACGCATACCCGCGAATCGTGCGCTGCAATTCCAACTGGTGAACGAAGTCTATTCGGACAAAGATGCGATGCTCATTGGCGCACGCGAAATGGCCTCAGAAATTGCAGGGAATTCCCCGTTAACAGTGCAGGGCGTAAAACAGGTTCTCCAATACTCAGAAGAACATTCGACCGAGGAAGGGCTCGACTACGTCGCTCAGTGGAACGCGTCGCGACTACGGACGAACGATCTGGTCGAAGCGGTAACTGCATTTATGGAAAAACGGGATCCGGTGTTCAAGGGCGACTAACTCGTAATTGCGAAGACGCTGGCGTGCAATTTGGCCTCGGCGGTTCGGCAATCGATCGACGTTCTTTCTTCCCCAAAAGAAAGAACGTATTATGGAGTTCTTCTCGGGGCGTTCCCATTGATATCCCTCTTTGACGTAGTGGTGTAATGAACGATACGAAGTCCAAACCCGTCCTCCTGAGCGGCATTCAGCCCTCTGGCAATTTGATGATCGGGAACTATATCGGTGCGCTGAAGAACTGGGTGCGCTTGCAGGACGAGTATGAGTGTTTGTTCGTGCTGGTGGATATGCACGCAATTACGGTACGCCAGAAACCGGCGGACCTGCGTAGTCGGTGCTTCGATTTTATTGCGTTGTACTTGGCCTGCGGCATCGACCCGAAGAAGAGCACCGTGTTTGTGCAATCGCATGTACCATCGCATGCCGAATTGATGTGGGTGTTGAACTGCTTCACCTACATGGGCGAGTTGAACCGGATGACGCAGTTCAAGGACAAGTCCAAACGGCATGAAGAGAACGTGAATGCCGGGTTGTTCACCTATCCCGTGTTGATGGCTGCAGACATTCTGCTTTACCAGGCGGACTTGGTGCCGGTAGGCGCGGACCAAAAACAACATCTTGAATTGACGCGCGACATCGCCGAACGATTCAACAACGAGTTCGGCGAGACGTTCCGCGTGCCTGAACCCTATATCCCGCCGGTGGGTGCGCGGGTGATGAGCCTGCAAGATCCAACTGCCAAGATGTCGAAATCGGACGTGAATCCGCGGAATTACATCGGGCTGCTCGATCCGCCGGATGTTGCGAGGAACAAGATTAAGCGGGCCGTGACCGACTCAGGTGCCGAAGTAGCCTACGACGAATCGCGTCCGGGGATTACGAATCTGGTATCGATCCATAGTGCGATTTCGGGCGATTCGTACGAAGTGATTACGGACCGGTACGCGGGCAAAGGGTACGCGCAATTCAAAGAAGACTTGGCGGAGATTGTCGTGGAGTTCTTGAAGCCGGTGCAGGAACGGTACAACGATATTCGATCGAGCAAATCAGATTTGGAGCAGTTGTTGAATGACGGCGCCGAACACGCCTTTCGCCGCGGACGTAAGACGATGAGCAAGGTATACCGCAAAATCGGATTTATTCAGCGGGGCCGATGACGTTGGTTACGTGCGTCAAAATCCGCACGAGGCTCCAAGCGTGAATGTCGTGTTGATCGGATACCGAGGCACGGGGAAATCGACCGTGGCCGATTTGGTGGCGGGTGCGTTGGGGGCGACGCCTTTTCACACGGATTTGGAAATCGAACGACGGCTAGGCGAGCCGATTTCGGGTTTTGTGGCCGCGAACGGTTGGGACGCTTTCCGGGATATCGAGTCCGAAATTGTGCGTGCGGCCGGCCAACTGGATGAAGCGGTGATTGACACAGGCGGTGGCGTGGTGACGCGACCGGAAAATGTGGCGTCATTGCGGGCAAACGGCGTGGTATTCTGGCTGCAAGCATCCGTGGAGACTATTCGGGATCGCATTGGCGACAGCCAAAATCGGCCTTCGTTAACGGGCACCCAGTCGTTTGCGGATGAGATCGGCGCGGTTCTGGCGAAGCGAACGCCACTGTACGAGGCGGCGTCTGACCATCGCGTGGCAACAGATGGCCGTACGCCGGACGAAATTGCCGCGCGCGTAGTGATGTTGCTCAATCAGCGAAGTAGCGGTAATGGCGAAAGGAGTTAAACCATGCGGGTACAGACGTTCGTAAGTAAAGTTGGAATCGACACGTTGCACCATATGGACGATAACATCAACAAATGGATCGAAGATCACAACGTCGAGCCGAAGCTCGTTACCCAATCCTGTGGCATCTCGCCCGCTCGGGACGTGCAGTCCGAGGAGCCGGTCGTGATTACGTCGATTTGGTATTGATGGCTTGGGTCGTACCTATGAATCGAGACATCGCTTTTCGGTAGTCCGGCGGATTCGGCTGTGCTACACTACGGTAGTTTCGCGAGGACAGGAAAGTATTGAATGAATCTAACGAAATATATTACTAAGTCATGTGTGGTAACCGATTTGGCGGCGTCAACAAAAGCGGACGCACTAAAAGAGCTGACTCACCTGCTCTTCGAAAAACGGCGGTTGAAGAATGTGGGGCCTGCGTTGGACCAGATCATGGCGCGGGAAGTGACGGAAAGCACTGGAATCGGCAACGGGGTAGCGGTGCCTCATGCACGGGTCGCCGGTCTGAAATCGTTGGTCTGCGCCGTTGGACGTAAACCGGACGGTTTGGATTTTATGGCGGTCGACCGGAAGCCAGTGCATCTAGTCTTTCTAATTTGTTACCCGCCGATTGAACAGACGACCTACCTGAATTTTGTTGCGACGGTGGCCAAGCTGCTCGGTGATGACGAGCACCGCCAGGCGATGATGACGACGGACGGTGCGGAGGATATATTCGCGCTGCTCGAAGCGGCGTCCGAGTCATTTACGGAACGGCATGAGAATCCGGGCGAGGCAATCGCAGCCGACCCCGGGTTGAAGAATGTACAAGACACCCATGCAGACATGATTCTCCTGGCGAGGCTGCAGCTATGTGGCGAAATGCTCGCGACGGCCCGAAGCGGAAAGAAAAACATAAACGACCGAATCGCAAATATCCGATCATTGGTCGATCCGCGGATTCTTCACCATTATGACCGCCTCCTGAAGGGGCGTCCGCCCGCGTTGGTTCCGGTTGAAGGCGATACATGCCAAGGTTGTTTCATGAAGTTGGCAACAAAGTTCGTCCAGGAAGTTCGCCTCGATCCGGACCACATACACATGTGCACAAATTGCAGCCGATTCATCTACGTCGTGTAACCGTACCTAGGCTACAGCATGTCCGATACGGTCAAATACGCAAATCTCGCTCAGCGCATTCCGTTGTTTAAGGGTGTGTCACCGGAAGACGTCCACAAAATTTTCTCGAAGGGCATGACGCAAGTTGAGGACAAGGACACCGTCATTTTCTACGAGGGCACTACGGGAAACCAGATGTATGTAGTACTCGCGGGTATGATCGACTTGTACTCGGGAAAGAAAAAGATTGCGACGTTGCGATCCGGAGACATGTTCGGTGAAATGGCGCTCATCAATAACGAGCCCCGAAGTGCGACAGCGGTAGCGGCGGAGCGATCGCAATTGTTTGTGTTGAGTGAGACGGCGTTTCAGAAGCTCATGACCAAACGGATTTCAATTCGAATGTTGTTGAATATCGTTGGGGTGATGAGTGATCGTATTCGGGAAGCGAATAAGCGGCTGGCGGCTGCGGGGGGTACACCCGATTCTCGGGACTAAGGCCGCAGTCATCCAGTTGGGGGCAGCTGGCGCGGTGCAACGGTTTTCATGAAGATTCATCCCACTGCCATAGTCGATCCGACTGCCGAGTTGGCAGCCGGTGTCGAGGTTCAAGCGTATAGCATCATTGGTCCACACGTGACGATTGGTGCGGATACAGTCGTGGGGCCGCATTGTGTCATCGAAGGGCGCACGGTCATCGGTGAACGAAACCGGTTTTCAAGTTCGGCGCAGATCGGCACGCTATCACAAGATCTTAAGCACAATCTCGACTTCGCTGGCCGCACCTCGATCGGCGATGACAATCACTTTCGCGAATTCGTTACGGTAAACGCGAGTACGGTTACCTGCGAAGAAGATGCGGACACGGTTACCGTTGTGGGCAACGGCGGCTTGTTCATGGTGAGTTCCCATGTCGGACACGAATGTGTCGTGGGCGATGG
>JAJDAB010000074.1 GCA_029262095.1 Candidatus Hydrogenedentota bacterium | reverse complement strand
CCATCATCGGCGCGGGCGCAACAATCGGAAAAAACGCCAAGCTCTCGAATGTCGTAGTTTTCGCAAATGCTGCGGTAGAGGCCGGGGCCGAACTCGACAACGCGATTGTCACCGAACAGGGTGCACACCGGCTAATCGACCTCTAGTTCCGCGCTCCAGAATCCGGAACATGAAGTCCCAAATCCGGACACGGGACAGATTCCCGAGATCGTCAGCCGACTCTCCGAGGTCGATACCCAACGCGTAAGTTACTCACACCAATACGCTTACGCTTCAACTTCCTCGTCTTCTTCTATCTTGGCACGAGCCATGCTCTATCCCTCCCATGAACAACGCACTCAACCAGCGCTCAGCGCTGACCCAAACGGAGGACAAAGTCATGAACATGAACGTAGTGAATCCGAACGGACCGAAGGCGGCAACAAAACCCGCGATGCGTCGCGTGGGCTCATTCGTCATGGCCCTGGCATTTGCGGCAGCGGTCATGTTTTCGACCGGCTGCGCGACTCGTACACAAAATGGCGCGCTGATTGGCACGGGCGTCGGTGCCGGACTTGGCGCGGTCATTGGCCATCAATCCGGCCATGCGGGTGAAGGCGCGGTAATCGGCGGCTTAGCGGGTGCGCTGACCGGCGGCCTCATCGGAAACGCAACAGACAACAGCAGGTAGTCCCATGTTCAGTGTTGCCCCACAGCGCTGACCATTTGTTCCACCCCCCCCTCTGCTTAGGCCCATTCCCTCCCCCTGGGAAAGGGCCGCTCTTTTTTATACCTCCGGTGTATATCCCAGAACGATGTCGAACTGTGCGGCCAGCTCGCCTATCCGTGATCCGGGAACCGGCGTGAAATCGACGATGACGGATTCACGCACGTTGTCGTCCCGAATCGCATTCAGGATTCGATCCTGGGCGTTGAGCTTCTCGCCGCGAATATAGCACTGCGTCGCGAACCGGTCGCGCCCCTTCGTTTCAACCGCGAAATGAACGTGCGGCGTCCGCGTAATCGTTCTATCCGTATACGGAACAGGCTTGATGGTGCGGAAGTAGTACTCACCCTTCGCATTGGTTAGAAATCGGCCAAAGCCCTGGAAGTTTGAATCCCAATTCTCACGGTTAGGACTGCTCTTGTGCAGGTAGATTCCTTGATGATCCGTCTGCCAAATGTGGACAACAGCGTTCCGGACCGGGTTGCCGCGCATGTCCAGCACCCGGCCGCTCAAGTGCGTGATTTCACCAGCAGCAGGCGTGATGGTGTCGTTGATTAATAACAAGTCGTTATCCGTGTCGAGCGGCAGCTCATTTGGATAAAAAGGCCCTTCGGTCTGCGCCGGCGTTCGGAGAATCTCTTCCGCAAATGCACCTGGCACGGTGAATGCCGCCGTCCCGGCTGCGATGGCACCCAGGAATTTACGCCGCGACAGTGAATCGTCAAATCCAGACATGTTCGAAGGCCTCCGTGTGTGGGAATCGTTGCGTCACTATTCACAATCCCCGGCCCTGGCACAAATGCCGGGACCGGGGACGTAAACGGCTACATCGATTAAGATCGTCGACGTGCTGGCTTAGAACGATTCTTCTTCGGGCATTTTGTCGCGATCACCTCGCGGACCACGGGCGCCACGGGGCGGGCGAAAGTCATCGAATTCCTGCTCTGAGATAGAACCATCGCCATTCGCGTCTATCTGATTGAAATCAGGACGCGGGGGACGTTCTCCGAATTCGCCATCACCACCGGGACGTGGGCCGCGCGGACTTTGGTCGCCATCGCGGAAACGCTGCGGGCCCTGATGTTCACCACCTTGGCCGCCACGGCGCATGTGGGGCGGAGGGCCTTGTTGATGGTCGCCGCGCCCTTGGCCACGCATGTGCGGCGGCGGTCCTTGACGATCGCCACGTCCTTGACCACGCATGTGCGGCGGTGGGCCATGTTGTCCGCCTTGGCCGCCTCGGCCTCCACGAAATTCATCGTGTCCACCGCGCCGACCAGGTGGCGGGCCATCGAAGTCCCCGCCGCGCGGGTGACCCGGACCATCAAAATCGCCGCGGGCATGCTGTTGTCGTCCGCGCGGACCGGATGGGCGGTGGCTAGCACGAAACGCGTCGAATTCCGCTTCCGTTATGCTGCCGTTCCCGTCGGCATCAAAATCGTTGAAGCTCGGTGGTCCAGGACGGCGTTCGCCATCCCGTCGACGGGGCGGACGATCACGGTCCGGTTTCGCTGTATGTTCTTTTGCGTTTGTATCGGCGTCAGCAAGCGCCTCTTGTGACGCTGCTTCCGCGTTCGTCTCTTTCGCTTCACCGCTGGCGGTTCCACCAATGACGGCGAGAACGCCAACAACCGAAAAGAACGCTGCGGCAAATGCCGCCGCTGCGTAATGTGTCGCCGTAAATGCCTGCTTGTTTCCACTCATGCTGATAACCTCCGTTCATGTTCCCATGCCTCTGATGTTCGAACTATAGCGCCGCCGAATGGCGTTCTTTCACTTGTTTCCATTACGAAATTGTCATGTCAAAACCGCCGACGCCACCCGGCCCGGTGATATACTAACTGGTATGCGAATACTAGTGGTCGAAGATGAAAAACAGATCGCGGGATTCGTGCGTAAAGGCCTGGAGGAACAGGGGTTTAAGGTCGACATATCGCACAACGGCGACGAGGGGTACGAGCTCGCGAAGTCGCGCCCCTACGACGTTTTGGTGCTAGACATTATGTTGCCAGGACGGGACGGATTGAGCATCGTGAACAACCTGCGCAAACAACGCAATCCGGTACCTGTCATTCTGTTAACCGCGCGGAGCGAGTTAGATGAGCGTGTAGAAGGTCTCGACGCTGGCGCGGACGACTACCTGACAAAACCCTTTTTCGTCGAGGAGTTGGTTGCTCGAATTCGCGCTGTGGCAAGGCGACGCGACGGCGAATCGGGGAACAAAGTGCAGATTGCGGACCTTCAGTTGGATCTGCTCTCCCGCGAAGCAGAACGCGGCGGTCGAACCATCAAACTAACGGCGCGGGAATTCGATCTACTGGCCTACCTCATGCGATCGCCGGGACGCGTCTATACACGGACTCAAATCTTGGAGCACGTTTGGGGATTCAATTTCGATCCAAATACTAATCTAGTCGATGTTCACATACAGCGGCTACGCAAAAAGATCACGGCAGGCGATGAGGCATCGCTCATCGAAACCGTGCGCGGCGTTGGCTACCGCATGGTCAAGGAAGAAGCGTGAACGTGCCACCCGTATGGCGCTCATTTCGTGTTCGAATGACACTCCTGTCGGTGTCACTATCCGCCTTAGTACTCATCTCGTTTGCGGCGTGGGCCTGGACGCGCGTTCACGCAGCGGGCCTCGCGCGTATCGATGAACAAATTCGAATAACTGGCGATCGTCAGTTATCACGCCCACCGCACGAACGCGGTCAGTGGCGGCGCGTCGAAGAGTCATTGTCGGATGTATTGGGCGATGGTGGCGACAACGCTTTTATTCTATTGGTAAAAGATTGGGAAGACCGAGTAGTGCTCCAGTCGGGGAGCTGGCCGGACGCCTTACCCGCCGAGTCCTATCCCACACCGAAAGGACCGCCAGAGGAGTGGCGTGGTTTTCGAGGTCCACCGGGCGGTCGCGGCGGGCCTGGGCGTCGAGGCGGTCCGCCTCCGCGTCGCGAAGATGAGGGCCAACGCCCCCCGCGAGATGATCAAACGTCCGCCGAGCATTCAGACGATAGCCATCGTGAACCGAAAGATACCGAAATCCGTCGTCCGCCTCCCAGGTGGGAGGATCATGAGTATGGTGGAAGGCGCGGCGGTGGGCGTGGTCCCGGTCCGCCGCCACCGCGCGTAACGAGGGCGGAATTGTCCACGATTGTCGATGCAGGAACGCGTTGGCGATTGGGCGTGATGCAGAGCGATCATTTCACCATGGCGTTTGGCATCAGTCTTGCCGCATTCGATGCGGACATGGCGCGGGCGCGAAATACGTTTCTAATATCTGTCGCAGGTGCGATGTTACTCATTGTGCTTGGTAGTTTTTGGCTGGCGGGTCGGGCATTGCGTCCTGTCATTGCGTTGACGAGGACCGCAGAGCAGGTCACCGCGCATGGATTGGATAAGCGACTCGAAATTGGGCACACGGACGCCGAGTTTGAACGGCTCATAGGGGTCTTTAATGCGATGTTGGCGCGGTTAGAGCAAAGTTTCTCGCAAGCCGTGCGATTTAGCGCCAATGCCTCTCACGAATTGAAAACGCCGCTCGCCGTTCTACAAGGCGAACTCGAGGCGGCACTCCAGGATGCCGTGCCGGGTTCGGATTTGCAGGCGCACTACTCCCGGCTCCTGGACGAGGTGCAACGCTTAAAATCGATCACGCGCAAACTGTTGTTGCTCTCCTTGGCGGATACCGGACAACTGAAAGTAAGCAAGATCGAAGTCGACCTCAGCCGCATTGCTGAAGGCGCTGCGGACGACGTCGAAATCCTGGCGCCGAAACTTCGAGTGGACCAACAAATCGAGCCGGATGTTCGCATCATGGCGGATCCCGACTTGGTGCGGCAGGTGGTCCAGAATCTCGCGAGTAACGCCGCGAAGTACACGAATGAAGAAGGCCGTGTTCGCGTAAAGCTGCGCCGAAATGGCACGCACGCTCGGTTCTCGATCGTGAATTCTGGACCGGGAATCCCGCCCAACGAACGCGGGCGCATTTTCGATCGCTTTTATCGTGCGGACAAGGCGCGTGGCCGCGACGTGGAAGGCACAGGCCTCGGCCTAAGTCTCGCGCGTGAAATCGCCCGCGCCCACGGCGGCAATCTCGAACTGGAAGACACGAAACCCATCGTCACAAAATTCACACTCACATTGCCGATCGACGGGTAAATCACGCGACGCCAAAGCACAAGAAGTCAACAAATTACCCTTTGATTCCCAAACCGTCCACCGAGTCCACTACGTCCACCAAGTCCACTGCAACCCAATTACCCAAGGGGTAGCATGGACAACACAAACACAACCCCGATGGGCACCCCCTGGGCTTCGACTTGGGACAAGTCGTGGGCTGCAAGCGTCGCGGCGAAAGAAACGGAACTGGATCGCCGGGTGTGCGGGGCGCGCACACTATCCGGCGAACCGTGTACGCTGACCTCGGATCACCACACCGGACGGTGCCGGTATCACGGCGGAACGGAAGCGATCGGCGCGCCGTTGGGCAATCAAAACGCGCGGGTACACGGCCTGTACGCACGGCGGCTGCAACGCTGCGGAACGCACTGCCCGATGTGGGATCATTGCCCCTTCGCGGGCGATGATGTCCTGGCGCTCGAGCCAAAGGACCGGCCGATTTGCGCGTACGAAGCGGCCGAATACGAATCGCTGCTCGAAGAGTTTTCGGAAGGGGACGACGCGCATCCCTCGTTCCCACGGTCCACCGTGGGAATGCATACAGGCGACGATTCCGATGGTTTACCGCCCGAGGGCATATTCCAGCACGCAACCCGCCGCCCGCCGAAGTCGCCGTCACAACTTCGGCTAGAACACAATCTCGCGTTGATGCACGTCATGCTATCGCGCGCAGCAGCGGCCTTGTCGATCACTCCACTGACCGATACCGTCGAGTCCACGAGCGAACGCTACCAACTGCACACGACGAAGGTACACCCTGCGCTCCAAGCGTTCCTACGCATTGGCCGGGAATGTCGTGCATTGCAGGCGCAATATGACAAAGAAATGACGCGCGCGACGGAGGAAGCGACCGACCGCCCGCCAAGCCTTGCGGACCTAGCCACCCCAATTCTCGAACGCGCCGACGGCGTCTTGGAAGAAGCGATAGCCGCCGAAAACGAACGCCGGGAGCGGATGAAACAGCTCGAACGGTTCGCGCAAACCACCCTCGGCGACGACTGGGAACGAAAGGCGTTTCTGTCCGGTGGTGACTCGGATGGAGGCAGAGCACCTCCGGAATAGAGCACCGTGCAGTTGAAATATCGGATACACCAGAATTTCCCCCTTTGAAGGGGGCCAAGGGGATGTTTCGGTCAATGCCCTAGTTCAAGCAACGCGACCCAAAGTCTGTTTCAAAACCATTCGCCTTTTAGGCTCCTCCCCCTCGAAGGGGGAGGATTCAGGTGGAGGTGAATCCAATTAGATGGTTTTGAAACAGACTCTTACTTCGTGATGAACTGAGCCGGAACATGGGTAAAAGGCATGAAGTGCCGGAACCAGACGTAAACCAGATTCGCGCAAATCGTACACCCGTCCTTAGAAGGAGAGAGCGCAACGAACGACGTGGCAATCTCGCGTTTAGAATACGAAGTACACGAACCTGAACTAGAACGATTCATAGTTGAAACGTCGGATCGCAAGTCCTTTCCAAGTACAGCAACGCCCATTACAAATGAGCGCTACGTAGCTCCCGATTGTACCAGGAGTTGGTAATCTGAGGACGCTTTAAGAGATTTCGTCTCTCACGACAGAGTTCGACAACACGCCAACGCCTTCAAGTTCGACTTCGAACGTGTCGCCAGGATTTAGCGCCTTCGTCGAACCGGGCGTGCCAGTGAAGATGACGTCGCCGGGGATCAACGTCGCATAACGGCTGACGAAGTTTACGATTGACGCGCAGTTGTGCATGAGGTCGCTGGTGCGCTGACGTTGAACGACATCGCCATTGAGCCGTCCTTCTAGCTGCAAATCGTTGTAATCGATTCCCGTGGCGATCGCCGGGCCGACGGGACCGAAGGTGTCGGTCCCTTTTGCGCGAAACCATTGCAGGTCGCCCTTTTGCCACGCGCGCGCGCTGACGTCGTTACCGCACGTAACGCCGAAGATGTAGTCGTGCGCGTCTTCAACGGCGACATTCTTCGCTTTTTTACCGATCACGAGCACCATTTCAGTTTCGTAATGCGTGGCCGGTGCATCAGCAGGCAACACAATCGGCGCACCGGTCCCAATGATGCTCGTGGGCAACTTAAGAAATATAGGCGGAATTTCAAGCGGCTCGCGCCCGCCGAGATGGCTCAGGTAATTGAGGCCGACCGCGATGACCTTCGACGGTTCGCACGGCGCCAACAATTTCACGGCCTCCAACGGAAATGTGTCGCCCGTCGGTTCGGGATTATCGAATAGGCCGCCGTCGAGCTTCGCGACTTGACCGCCTTTCAATTCTCCGTACGCAATCACATCTTCGTGTTCGAATCGGATGTAGTGTTTCGGTATCAGCATCTGGGCGATTTCGCTACTTCCGACCCGCGAGGTATTCAACAAGGTCGCGTAGCTCCTCAAGCGACAATCGCTCAATCAAATCTTCGGGCATGGACGACAATCCACCGACCACGGACTCGACCGATTTCTTCGGCAACGAAATACGGACGTACAGCTCATTCACAGTCGCCGGTCCGGTGCCGCTGTCTTCAGCGATGACATCGACGAGGCTATGCGATTTTTCCGCGAACGGGTCGTCGTCGATCGCGGCGACCTCGGCGGCTGCAATTTCCAAGACGTATTCGGAATCGTCTTGTCCGATGACACGACCGGTATAGTCGGTGCCGTCCTTGGTCGTGATTAGAACGGTTTCATACCCTTCCGCAATGGCGCGGGACGGCAATACAATCGCTTCAAGAATGTGTTGGCGCGTGACCCGTGCGCCGACATCGCTCAAATCCGGGCCGACCTCTCCGCCGCC
>JAJDAB010000073.1 GCA_029262095.1 Candidatus Hydrogenedentota bacterium | reverse complement strand
GTCAAATTTGGCGACTCGGTCTAACCGCCCTTTCCAAGCGTGATCTTGGTCCGATTCGGTCCACTTTACCTCGCATTGGACGTGTTCGAGCGCGCCGAACCAAGTATTTTGGCCTTGTGGTGCAGCGTTCTTGGAAAAGCGCAACCACTCGCGGGCGTCGCGTGAATCGAGCGGGGTAGCGATTTCTATTACCGAGTCATCTACTAACATGGCCGCGGCTTCGCCTGCTTGCACAAACTGCCCGGTCTCAACGGAGTACGTACTCACACGGGCGTCGAATGGAGCCCGAACTTCGGTCTTGGAAAGACGGACTTTGGCCGAATCGAGATCGGCTTGCGCCATTGTTAGCGCATTACGAGCCTCGTCAATGAGGATGGGGTAGAGGTTGACGCGGTGGGCCAGTTGGTCGGATTCATCTTGTGCCATGACATAGGCTTGCTCGGCGAAATCTATGCCTTCCTGCGTGCCGACGTCATCGCTAAGTAGCGCATTCAGACGATCAAATTGTTCTTGCGCTAATTCGCGCCGTCGCTCTAACGATTGAAGGCGCTCACTATCGTTCGACCATTCCGTCGTAAGGCGTTCGATAACGGTTACGCGTTCGCCGACCCGAGCTGCGGCTTGGTTCACCGCGATGACAAAAGGTTCGGGATCGATGGTGAGAATAAGTTCCCCGTGAGGGATACGAGCGCCGACCAGAAGCGAATCGTGGGTCGAGGTAATCACGCCCGGCACTTCGGGTGAAATACGTACCCGGCGTTGGGCGCGGGCCTCGCCAAACCCTTCAATCGTCACGGGAACATTCACGAACTCGGCGGTGATGCACTCTACAGGAAGCGCGAGTTCGTGTTGTTTCGGCTCGGGTATCTCCGCGTTGGCATCTTGGCGACCCAGCAGGATCATCGCGACGACGCCGCAGGTTAAAACCGATCCCCCAATAATCCCTGCTGCGCTCCGCTGAATCCAACGACCTTGAGCGTTCATTTCAGACCCCATCAGACTTCATCTCCTCGCTTTGTCAACTTGCGTACAACTTGTATAGGCAATTTTCTTGCCAGGAAAACTCGATGTTGTAACATTCCGGTTTGCAAGGCTTTACAAATATGCCGCGATGGTTGCGGCACCCCCCTCGTGCTTGATGTGCCAAAACCTGGTGTATGACGCTAAATCGTAGCGTTCATTGAATGCGTGCTCCCACATCGCTTTCATCCCCACCAATAGGACGTTTCGATTATCGCAATCGGTTTAGCTTGCGTGGTCAGACGATGCTGAAAATAGACGTTTAGAGTCGTAATTGACCTTAGGGTGGACCCAGAAATTTCTGACCTTTTGTGAAGTTGATAATGCTGGTTGATAAAGTTATCATTCGCTAACTTTATGTATTTCAGTTAAATATAGGGGCTGTCATGCAATCGAAAAAGAGGTATTTACTAGTCCTGCAGGCGTTTCTGCTTGCGCAGGTGTTTTCGCGAATAGCGGAGTCCGAACTCCAGAACGTCGAGGTCGGCGGATCAGTGGAAACGTATGGCGTTTGGTATTCAGAGTTTTTTACTCCCGACCGCGTTGTTTGGCCCCGACTTTTCTTACCACGCAGACCGATCGGAATCGGAGGGACCGTGAGCGGAATTGGTTCAGACGGACACAGCAATGACTTCATTGAACAGCGAGTGAAGTTGAATGCACGCGCGGACTTCTCGGGAGACGTCTCGGCCTTCATCGAAATTGATAGCCAGTGGATCTGGGGTGAAGCGTTTCGATCGGATTACCGGACGGGGTTAGATGGTGGCGCGAGAAACACGCCGGGCGACCCGGAGGTTTATCAAGCCTATATTATGGCGGACAAGATCGGGGGTACGCCGATGCGGTTAACGATCGGGCGTCAGGAATTATCGTTTGGAGACGAGTGGTTGGTTGGCGCGAACTCGGACCCGGATCCGTTCTCGGAACATTCGTTCGATGCGTTGCGTCTCACGTACGATTCGGAAACGTGGGTGGTCGACGTGTGGGCATCGATCTTAGCGGAAGGCGGATCGGCCTCTGAAGATGATGATGACGTGATGTTTTATGGGCTCTACGGCAGCTATCGTGGATTCGAAAACGTCGAACTCGATGCCTACTACTTATTTCTTCGCGACCCCAGCCGGATAAATGGCACGAATTTTGTCGCCCCGCTAGAATGGGTCGAGGATGTCTTGGGACTGGACGATTACGATGCGACGACCTTGCACACGGTCGGCATTCGGACGGCGGGAACCATCGGTGCTTTCGATTGGTACACGGAAGCGGCGTATCAATGGGGAAATGCAGGCGCGCTGGGGCAGGGGTTTCGACCATTCGGAGTGTACGGGGATAGTGGAGCACGGTATGACAACTGGGCGGGCGTTTTCGAGGTGGGATACGCGTTCGATGTCCGGTATTCTCCGCGGATGTATATTGGTGGCGCGTACTACGGAGCGATTGACGAGCGGGACGTATCGTTCTGGGAATGGCTAAACCCATTCGATCTGCCGGAAGCGAGTGTTGCGTTTAACCGCTTATTTAGCGGTCAAAGGCATAACCATTTCATCGATGCCTCGGCGAACAGCAATCATTGGTTTATCCAAGGCGGAATCGACCTAGCGCTTACCGAGTCGTTAGACCTTGGTGTCAGCGTGCTGTATCAAGAGGTGGTAGAACCATTTGATCTCCCTTTGTACTTTTCGGTCGGCGATTTCCGAGTGCCTATTGCGCCGGCGTTGTCATTCTTGACGGAGGAAGGGGCGGACGACCTTGGGGTGGAGTTGGGGGTTATCGCGACGTATCGCTACACGGAAGACCTGAGTTTCGAGATCGGTTACGTTCACAATTTCATAGGCGATGGACTCCGAGATGGCGCGTTTTTCGATTTCAATGCAACTGGTTTTGTGGGTGGTACCAGTGATAAAGATGCGGATAGCGTCTATTTCTTGACGTCATTGGCGTTCTGAACCGTTTACATGCCGCCGCTGTAATGATTATTATGGGCTCACGATGACGGCTGAAGAAACGCCAAAACCCACCGTACCGACCAACGCTCCTGTTCAACGCAGGACGAGTCCTTCGATGGAGCAGTACATCGAGACGATTGCGCATCTCCTGACGAAGGATAAGGTTTGTAGTGTGAGCGATATCGCCGAAGTCGCCCAAGTGAGTAGGCCTGCGGCGTCGCGCGCTGTTCGCGATTTGGCGGCGAAGGATTTGGTGGAGCATCGGGCATACGGTTACGTCGATCTCACGCCACAGGGTCAATCGCTTGCAGACCGGTTAACCGCGCGGCACCACGCGTTGCAGCGGTTCTTGCACGAGGTGATGGGGTACGACGATGAAACGGCGGATGCGGAAGCGTGCAGACTTGAACATCAACTCGACGATGACTTAGCGAGCCGCATGGGTGAGCTGATATCGTTTTTAGCGTCTGATCCCGATACCCGCGCCCGTTGGCGTCGGCACCTCAGCGAGCATCTTGAATCGACCGATCAGTAGGCGCTCGAACGTTACTCCGATTTGTGTTCGATAATTTCGATCTTCACCCCTGCAGGTGTTTCCATAAACCCGAACATGTATCCGGCGGGATTCTTCTGAGGCCCCATCACGAATTTACCGCCGATTTCTCCGAGCGTTTCTTCGAACGCAGCAATGTCAGGCACGCGCCAGCCTAAATGCTCGATGGCCCGACCGGTGATCGGGGCTGGCGTTTCTTTCGCGCCCATGACGAGTAGCCACATACCGCCGTACCGAATGCCGCGCACCGGGGCGAAGCCTTTGAAGGGTTCGACCGATCCACCGAATGCCGTTTTGTACCAGTCGAGTGCTTTCGGAATGTCTTTCGCGGCGACGTGGACGTGGTGGAAGCCGGTCGTATCTTTGTCGTCGATCAATTCAACCTTGGTGCCCCAGGGGTCTTCGATGAATCCGTAGGTGAATCCGGCGGTCGCAATGGTTCGAGCTTCTTGCGTAACGGTAGCGCCTGCTGTCTCCAGTGCCTTTAGTTTGGCTGTGACGTCGTCGACAGAAAATCCAATGTGATCGACTGCAGAGCCTTCGCTCTTGCCGTAACCTTCTTTGCCGGGTTTGAATTTCACAAGCATGTCATCGAACAAGACGGCGGGAAACGGACCGCTTTCCGTGCGCTCACCTCCGAACTGTTCGGTGTACCAATCCGCAGCCTTGGGTGGATTGGTCGATGTGAGGTGGACGTGGTCCCATTCCGCGGCGATTGCTATCGACGAGAATGTGATTGCCACCGCGAATGTAAACAATGAGTATCTATGCCGCATTGGTCTGCTCCATATTTTTAATCGATTGCCATTTGGTTGTGCGATCGAACGCCCCCTCACCCTAACCCTCTCCCCGAGGAGAGGGAATCTTGTGAATTGTTAGCGGTGATGATCGCTTTCTGCATAATGTTTGCGCAATAAATCGTCGGCAAAATCGTTTGAGGGTTCGCGAAGAATTGTATGGATGTGGTTGCTATACCCCTTACCCCCGGCGGGTGGTCCGGCAAACACGTTGTCGTATTCGATGAGAACAGAAGGACCGCGTACGCGGAAATAGATATTCGCGTCTTCGTCTAACGGTCCCATCCACGCGAAGTAGAGGTTCTCCTCTCCATCGGCGATGATCTTCGCGCGTTGCGTTTCCGCTACGTCGTGGGGGGCGTTGTTCAGGTACTCGTCGATTAAGCTCCACAATAGCGTCTTCTGGCTGTCGTTGAGTTCGGATGCTCGTATGCCCTCCATGGTGTTCAGAGCGCCGCCTGCTACTGGACCTTCAAAAATCGCACCGGGTACTTTATCGGCGAGTACAGCGGCCGATCGTTGTTTGTCGTTGAGGGCGTGAACGACGGCGAGTCCTTTTGCGCGTTCGGCCCCGAATATACGCCAACCGGCATAAGGACCACCTAGCACGACATCCGGTTCGGCGCCGAAGAACATCGGTGTGAGTATGGGGGTGCCGTTTACCGACGTGAAGTTGATGGCAAGGTGATGCCCGTCTAGTTGCCAGCCCCAGGGCTTCTCGGCATCCGGCTTACCGAAAATTGCCATCCAATACATCCCGGAACCAAACATCGCCGATCCTTGGCCTGCGCGCCTTTGGTTGACGACATCTGCCCAGACGTCATCCAATCGCATGACGCCAGCAACTTTTCCGTAGCCTTGCGAACTTAGCCCTGCTTCCAAGAGACGGTACGCGGCAATTTTTTGCGCATCATCCATCTCGCCAAAACTCAGTCCGTTTCGTTTGTGCATTCGGGCCGGCAAATTGCTCCAGTCTTTTCGCTCTGTTTCGTTGCTGAACTCGAACGTGGCATTGGCTGCGGACTCTTCATCGAGCGATTCAAGAAACAGTTGCCCCGCGCGTTCAGATTGCGCGCTGGCTCCGAGAACGATGACTGCTGTACATATTGTCAATATCGGGATGTGTTTGATCATTATCAGCCCGCCTGTTCCGATTTTTCTTCACATTGTATGCAGCGAATCGCGTTGGGGAGAGCTTCGAGTCGTTTAATCGGGATCGATTCGTTGCAATCCGTGCATGTGCCGTAGGAGCCATCTGCGATCTTGTCGAGCGCGGCGCGAATATCGGCGAGCTCCTCTCGGGACATCTCGTCCAAACCGTCAAGCACTTCGATGTTTTCAAGTTCAACCACTTGTTCCTCGGAGTCCGCGTTGAGCGGGCCATCTTCTTTCGTCTTATCCGCGTCGATGTTTTGAATACGCGTGACTATTTGTTGTTCCCGTTCTTCCAGTTGTTTCCTAATATTCTCAAACACGATGATTCCCCTATGTGAATTCGTGGCGTTAGGCCCCGAGCATGCGAGACACGGTCTGTGCCGCACAAGCTGGTTTGTCTTGGCCTTCTATCTCGACAACGGCTGTCGCGACGCATTGGATGCCGCCTTGTATATCGTCAACGCTGTCGAGGGTGACGCGTGCGCGAACTCTTGAGCCGATGGGTACGGGTGAGGGAAAACGGACTTTGTTCACGCCATAATTGATTCCCATCATGATGTCTTCGACCTGCCAGACCTGGCTCATGAGATGGGGTAGGAGTGACAACGTGAGATACCCGTGGGCAATCGGTCCGCCGAATGGAGATTCTTTCTTCGCGCGTTCGGGGTCGCAGTGTATCCACTGATGATCGCCGGTTGCATCGGCGAATTCGTTTACTCGGTCTTGCGTGACTTCGACCCATTCAGAGACACCAATTTCCTCGCCGACAAGACTCTTCAAATCACCAAATTTTACGGTTCGTGCTGCCATTCTAGTTCTCCTCGCGAACCCTTTCGCGCAATAAACCGTCAATTTACGCTTCCACGACCGGGGAGTCAACGAATGTACTTGCTTTCATAAAGTGGAGGAATGGGCTAGGTTGTGGGGTGGAACGAACTGGGTGCCGGGAGGGCCGAAAGATGGCGTACGAGTTTATTGAAGTGGAACGTCGTGATCGCATTACCCTGATTACGATCAATCGTCCCGAAGTGATGAACGCACTTCATCCGCAAACGAGTGAAGAATTGGATAAGGCATTCAACGATTTTCAAGACGATTCCGAACAGTGGATTGCGATCCTCACTGGGGCGGGGGACAAAGCGTTCTCCGCGGGCAACGATTTGAAATGGCAGGCGGAACACGGCTCGTCTGCGCTCGGCGAGTTTATGTATGCCCTGCGCGGTGGGTTTGGCGGGTTGCACCGGCGGATGGATTGCTACAAACCGATGATTGCGGCGGTAAATGGATTCGCACTGGGCGGCGGGTTCGAAATGGTGATGGCGTGCGATATTGTGATCGCATCGGAAACCGCAAGTTTTGGTTTACCGGAACCGCGTGTTGGACTGATGGCCGGCGCAGGCGGTGTACATCGGCTGCCTCGGCAGATTGGGTATCATCATGCCATGGGCATGATACTGACCGGGCGGCGCGTCGATGCTGAGGAAGCGCTGCGCTTTGGCATCGTGAACGAAGTTGTGTCCCCGAATGCACTACTAGATACCGCATTCGCTTGGGCGGCTCAGATCCTGGAGTGCGCGCCTCTGTCGGTTCGTGCGAGCAAGGAAGCCGCACTCAAAGGATTAGATGTCGGTCTGGACAAAGCCACCGCGGCGACGTATCCCGTCCACCAGGCCATGCGAAAATCCGAAGACTTTGTTGAAGGACCACGCGCGTTCGCAGAGAAGCGGACGCCAAAGTGGAAGGGTGCATAACGAGGTACCTAGTCGTTTCGCGTGCAGTGCCAGATATTTCCCGTTACAATCTTCTTTTGACATGACTTGAGAGGGAGTGGGAACCAATGGCGGGTGAAGCATCTGAGGCGATTGACGTTCAGTCGTTGTTCACGGTTAAAGGTAAGACGGCGCTGGTAACCGGTGGGTCGCGTGGTATTGGGCTGATGATTGCGCGTGGCTACATTGAATCGGGAGCCAAAGTCTACATTACTGCGCGCAAGGCAGATGTATGCGATGCGGTCGCGAAGGAGCTTTCTGCGATTGGAGAGTGCGTTTCGATTCCCGCGGATATTGCGTCCCCGGAAGGCCGCGCCAAACTGGTCGCTGCGCTGAGCGATGCGGAAAATTCGTTGGATATCCTTGTAAACAATGCGGGCGCAAATTGGGGCGCGCCCTTCGATGAGTATCCGGATAGCGGCGTTGAAAAGGTGATGAACATAAACGTCAACGCGGTGTTCGCCCTAACGCGGGACTTTCTGCCCTTGCTGGAAAAAGCGGCGAAACCGGGTGAGCCAGCGCGTGTCATCAACGTCGGGTCAATCGACGGGATTCATGTGCCGACCATGGATAACTTTATATACCCGGCAAGCAAAGCTGCTGTTCATCACCTGACGCATGTCCTCGCGGTCACGCTTGGTGAACGAGGCATTACGGTGAATGCTATTGCGCCCGGGCCGTTCGAGAGCAAAATGACGGAATGGATGCTGGAGAATTTTAAGGCCGTGATTGAGGAACAGTGTCCGCTACACCGTATTGGTGCGCCGTCGGATATGGCGGGAATCGCCATTTATCTCGGATCGCGGGCGGGGGCATACGTGAACGGGGCGGTGATTCCTGTCGATGGCGGGATTCATCTCAAGTAGCAGGGTCCGGCGTAACGATGGACGAATCGGAACGACGCGCATTGTTTGAGCGCGCGCAAGGGCTTGCGCGCGAAAATGACAATGCGGCTGCCAAAGAGACGTTAAAAGCTATTGTCGCGCGGTGGCCGAATTGGCCTCCGGCTTGGCATGTGTTGACGATCGTTGCGTTGAAATTGGGCGAGCATGAGGACGCGATCCGATACGGCGAACAGTCCCGGGCGCTGAGTCCGAAGTCGCGCAAAGTGTCGAAGGTGCTCTTTAGCGCGTTGTGGAAGACGACGATTGATACGGGAAACACGATGTTCGCATTCGAGGCGATGGACGAATTGAACCGAATGTTATCGATTCGAGAGTCGCCGGATCATTGGAATGCCGCGTTGGAAATCCGGCAACAGTTTGCGGGGTTGGACGACGCGAATACGCGCGATGGGTTATTTTCGGTTTGGGAGGAGCAATTGTCGCGATTTTTCTAATCCGATCGCGGGCGGTTCTCCAGCAATCTACGATTCGTCCGAGGGTCCCGATTCGGGCATCGCGTCGAATTCTTCGATCGCTTTTAATACGGCCTCGGCTGTAATGTCGTCGTGTGACGTATTCCAAACAGCCTTTCCGTCTTTGAGCAACAGAATCTGCGGCGATTCGTGGGTCACGCCGTATTGTTTGGCGATTGTCTGCGAGACCGGTCGCGATTCGATTACTTTCACCATGTAAAAGGTCGGCAACGCTTCTTCGGATTCACGGAACATTTTGTCGATGCGTTTTGCGGCACGTCCTGAAATGGGGCAGGTCGTACTGTGTTTGAAAATGATGACCGGTTCATCTTTCGCCGTGTTCACAGCCCGGGCGAAGTCCGTCAGGCGTTTGAGCTCGGTCATTTTCTCGTTACGCCATTCGCTCACCACGTCGTCGTCGATTACCATATCCGGACTTTCGTTTGTCGCGGACGAATCTTTTGTTGTCGCAGAAATATTGGTGGCATAGCTAAAGGCGAGCGTGGCTAATACGCCTAGAACGAGACCGATGCGTAGTTGACTGTACATAGGTTATTCGCTCCTCGTTACGCATTCATTCATGGTGCGAACGTTGTTGTGTGGGGTTAACAGGTCTGCCGTCGAATTCAGTCCCCGTGGTGCTGGGTGGCTAGGTCGTAAACTTCTATTGCGTATGACTTTACTGCGTGCGCATGATATAGTTTCCGGCTGTTTCAAGACAAGGCGAATCATCGAATGTTTCAGGACAAAAAGGTCGTCGTCGTGATGCCGGCGTACAACGCGGCGAACACGTTGCGGCGCACGCATGAAGAAGTGATGGCGCAGGGCGTCGTCGATGAAGTCGTACTCGTGGACGATTGCAGCACGGATGACACCGTCGATATTGCGCGGGATTTGCCGCATACGCATGTTCACCCACATGAAGTGAATACCGGTTATGGCGGCAATCAAAAGACGTGTTACCGGCTCGCGGTCGAGTTAGGTGCGGACATCGTGGTGATGGTGCATCCGGATTATCAGTACACCCCTAAACTGATCCCGGCGATGGTCGCGGTGATTGGCAACGGCTTGTATCCGTGTGTCTTGGCTTCACGCATTCTTGGTGGTTCGGCGTTGGACGGGGGCATGCCGCTTTGGCGTTATGTCGCGAATCGATTCCTTACGTTCGCTGGTAACATCTTGATGGGGTCCAAACTTTCGGAATTTCATACGGGCTACCGTGCTTTTTCGCGGGAGATTTTGGAACAGTTGCCGCTGGACGAAAACTCCGACGATTTTGTGTTCGACAATCAGATGTTGGCCCAAGTCTTGTGGTTTGGGTATACGATTGCCGAAGTGACATGTCCAACGAAGTATTTCACCGAAGCGTCATCCATCAACTTCTTCCGGAGTGTGAAATACGGGTTTGGATGCTTAGGCACTGCGGGGCTATTTCGATTGGCACGTATGGGTGTCTGGCGAAGCTCGTTATTCCCCGCCGACCGCCGTGGACACGCCTCGGAAAATCCGTCGCCGGACGCCTAGTCAGTGGATCGCAATCGGGAAAATCGGTTTCAAGATTTTTTTGAAGAGGGCAAATATGTCGTCTTCAAGAATCATCTCTACAACTACCTGCTCCGAAAGCGCGCGATCGAAAAAATTTTAGTACGCGAGGACGCGCGATACATTCTGGAGATCGGTAGCGGCATATCGCCGGTAATGACGAAGACGGACCGCATTGTTTATTCCGAATTGTCGTTTCTCGCGCTTAGGACGTTGAAAACACGCCACGGGCGCGGTTCGTATGTTGTCGCCGATGGCACTCGTCTACCGTTTAGAGACGGTGTGTTTTCTCATGCAGTGAGTTCGGAAGTACTCGAACATGTTCCCGATGACCAAAAGGCGATTGAGGAACTGTCGCGCATTCTCGAACTAGGCGGACGCTTAATCGTTACGTTTCCCCACCGCAAGTTCTATTATATGAGTGACGACAAGTTTGTCGAACATTGCCGCCGGTATGAGCTTGAAGAAATGGTGGGTCAGTTAGAGTCGGTGGACTGCGCGCCATTGCTCATCCAAAAAATCTTGGGCCCGCTGGAAAAAGTGACGATGCTTTCCGTGATTAGCGTGGTTCGTTTGCTCCAGTGGGGTCGCCGGGGACCATCGGAGCCGGGGAGGGGTACGCCGGTCTGGGCGCGCGCGGCGGAACCCCTGTTTAAGTGGGCGAATCGCGGTTACGCCTGTCTGGCATGGCTGGACGGAAAACTCTGGCCGAGGAATTTGTCGACTGTTCTTCTGATTGAAGCGGAAAAACGCTAACATGGGCGATTGCCGACCCACATGAATTGGATTCAACGAATTGGATTGGGGCTTTACTCATGCTGAATCATCGAAGTTCTGTGTTCACCTTGATGGTGGTGCTGGTGGTGCAAGGTGCTCTCTTGTTCCCAGTGTTTGGTCAGGACGATTTTTCCTATCGTGTCGGTGTTGGCAAGAGTGATATCACCGGGCCGGCGGGTGACATCGCCATGTTTGGTTTCTCGAAGGAAGGTCAGAGCACGGCCGGAATTCACTTTCGCCTATTTGTCCGTGCTTTTGTAATCGCGGAGCCGGAAGGTGAGAATCGCGCAGCCATTGCGGTAGCCGATATCGGAAGCGTACCCCATGAGATTCAGCGTGAAGTCGTTGACCGATTAGGAAGACGGTTTGGTGGAGCGTACTCGATGTCGAACACGCTCCTTACCGCGACGCACACGCATAGCGGCCCTGGCGGGTATTGGCACTACGGCGGTGGGGACAGTCCTCTAGGCTCGCCGTTCAACAAAGCGCATTTCGACCACATCGTGGATGGAATCGTCGACGCTATCGCGCAAGCACACGAAGGTTTGGCTCCGGGTCGTGTCGTAGTCGCTGAGGCAGATGTAGAAAATGCCGGCGCACAACGATCGGCGCCCGCGTACCTCGCTAACCCTGAATCGGAACGCGCGAAATATGATTCTGATACCGACAAGCGGATGACTCTGTTGCGATTCGAGACGGAATCCGGACCGATTGGCGTGTTGAATTGGTTTGCCGTCCATCCCACATCAATGACGTATAACAACCGTCTTATCTCGGGAGATCACAAAGGCCATGCGTCGGCGTTGATGGAAGAGAATCCTGATTTCGTCGCTGCGTTCGCGAATAGCAATTGCGGTGATGTCACCGCGAATCTCAATTTGGACAACACGGGTCCGGGAGATGACGAATTCGAGACAACGAAAATCATCGCGGAACGCCAGTTTGAAGTTGCCGAGCGTTTGTTCAAAGCAGACGGCGATGCTATTGAAGGACGCATTACGGCGTTACAGACGTATGTTGATTTTTCCCAAGTAACCGTTGACGGCAAGTACACCGGGTCCGGTACCCAACAGACGTGTGCATCGGCGTACGGATACGCGTTTGCTGCAGGTTCGACGGAAGATGGGGGAGGGCATCCACTTTTTAAGGAGGGGATGCTGGAGCGGGTGCCAGCGATCGACACTATTTTGAAGACGATGCTGCCGCCACCTTCGGACGAGTTTCGGGCGTGTCATCTGCCGAAAATTGTGTTATTCGCGACCGGCGAGCAAGACCCGCCGATGTACCAACAAGTCCTTCCCCTTTCGATTGTTCGGGTCGGATCACTTGCCATTATCGGGTTCCCGGGCGAGATTACGACGATGGCGGGTCGACGCCTTCGAGAAACGGTCGCGTCGGAGTTGGGTGATTCTGTAGAGCATGTCGTGATTGCCGCCTACACAAACGATTACGCTGGATACACGACGACCAATGAAGAGTACAACACGCAGCAATACGAGGGCGGGCACACGCTCTATGGACCATGGACGTTGGCTGCGCATCAACAGGAATACGCCAAGCTCGCTAGCGCGCTTGTAAAAGGCGACTCGCCAACGGCGGACGCGACACCGATTGACCTGCGCGGCACACTCACTGATTCGCCGCTGGGAATCTCAATCGATGCGACGCCAGAGGGCTCGAAACTTGGTGCCGCATTCGAAGACGTGAATGAAGATTATGCGGCCGGCGACCGTGTCGACGTTCGCTTCTGGACCGGACATCCCCAACACGCCTTCATGAGGGACGGCGACTTCGCTTCGGTACAACGGCGCGATGGCGATATGTGGGTGCCAATCGCCACGGACAATAGTTGGTCTACACGGTTCTATTGGGTCGCGGGCAAGTCAGCGGACGAAGCCTCGATCGCGCATATCACGTGGGACATGTCGCCGGATGTAAAACCTGGTGCGTATCGCATCGTGCATACGTTTTGGGCGAAGACATCGGACGAAAAGGCCAAGCAACATTCTGCGATCTCAGGCGAATTTGCGGTCAAGTAGCGCTGTTTCACTTCGATTTCATGGGGATTCGGGTTGAAGGGGTGTCGAAGTCGTTTCTCGGCGTGACCGCGATAAACGATATTTCGATAGCGATCGAGGATGGCGATTTCGCGGTCTTGTTAGGACCGACGGGCGCGGGCAAGACCACCCTATTGCGTACGCTGTGCGGTGTCGAGCAGCCCGATTCGGGGCGCGTATTTTTCGATGAGGCCGACGTTACGAACGTATCGGTGCGGAAGCGTCCGGTCGCGATGGTCTATCAACAATTTGTGAACTATCCTTCGTTGACCGTGTACGAGAATATCGCTTCACCGGTGCGGTTGTTGCGTCCGAAGTTATCGCGCAAGGAGGTGGATCGGCGCGTTCGGGCGAATGCGGAACTACTCGGTGTGGAGAAACTCCTGTCGCGGCGGCCTGAAGAGCTCAGCGGCGGCCAGCATCAGCGGACGTCCATCGCGCGCGCGCTCGCGAAGAACGCGCGTTACATTCTTTTGGATGAACCGCTCGCGAATCTGGACTACAAATTGCGTGAAGAGTTGCGGTCAGAGTTAAAGGGGCTCTTTCGTGAACGGGGTGGCGCCGTGGTATATGCGACGTCCGAACCGATTGACGCGTTGGCGATGGGCACGCACGTTGGTGTCATGAACGGCGGAACGATTCAACACTATGGCCCGGTGGACGAGGTGTATCACCGACCGTCGAGCGCCGACGTGGCGACCTATTTCAGCCACCCAGAGATGAATTTGTGGGATGCGGAGTGCATTCATGAAGGCGGGCGGACCCGAGTGCGATCTGCTGGGGGTATTGATCTGGACTATGGGCGTGAACTTCCGCAGGGGCCGTGTTTGTTAGGGGTGCGTGCGCACCATGTGCGGCTGGAAGGGTCGGAAGAAGAACATTGCGTATTGGACGCTTCCCTCGAACTTGCAGAAGTGGTCGGATCGGACACGGAATTGCATTTATCGCGCGACGGTATCCCGATC
>JAJDAB010000072.1 GCA_029262095.1 Candidatus Hydrogenedentota bacterium | reverse complement strand
ACGGTCGCGGCTGCCACGAGTGCGTTCACGTTCGCCCAGCGCTTTGAGTTGTTCCTCGGTACGGACCTTCTGAAACTCTTCCAGCTTTAACGTTTTTTCATCAAAGTGAACAACCAGGAATCGAATGACGCGTTCATTGATGCGAAAAGCCTGTTCAAGCGTCGCGACAAATGACGGATCCGATTGATGGCGCACGAGGAGGTAGTGCCCTTCTGAACAGTGTTCAACCTTGTACGCGAGCTTGCGTTTACCCCAGTTGTCTTTCAGCGTAATCGAGCCGCCACTATCGGTGATGGATGCGTCAACTTGCTGTTCAATTTTCGCGACCTCTTCCTCGCCCGCTTCGGGGTGTAGGATGTAAATGGTCTCATACGTTCTCAGGCTCAAAGTGCCACTCCTCTTGCCACAACTACGATAAAATCCGAATTGCCATGCGCCAATATTAGGGCTGACGGGCGTCTTCGGGCGCACACGCGTGAACGAAGACCGCACAGGTCCGGTCATCCCGCCCGGAATCCGGTCCCGGCGCAGAGCGCGATATAGTACCAATTGACGCTGGCTAAGCTCAAGGGCTTCCTGCGCTTGTGCCTGGATAGCCCCTTTCGTGCCTTGCGCCCTCGACCTGAACTCCCGTAGGCGTGGCTCGAAGCGAGAGTCCGCCAGACTGGCTGGTTTGCCAAATTTGCACCCCAGCCTCGCGATAACGGTCGATCACCGCCCCCGGATTGGAGATTCGCCTGCGGGAGTCTCCAGCCGATATAAGGACGATCTCTGGGGCGACCGCTTCGATGAACGAGGCGGAACTTGAGGAATCGGATCCGTGGTGGGGCGCTTTGAGAATCGGAGTACGGACTGGTTGCCGGGCCAACGTTCTCTCCGCCGCATCTTCGATATCTCCGGTAAACAACACCGCCGGACCTTCCCAATCGAGCCGAATGACGAGACTCAAGTCGTTGCGCGAGTGTGTCCCCGGCCAGTCCTTCGGCGGGTGAAGGACTGTGAAATTGGATTCACCTAGACGATACTGATCGCCATGCGACGCTCGAACGATCGGAATACGTCGCCGTTCACACAAGGCAATGAATTCTTCTTCCACGGTATTGTCGGGATCGGCGGGACCCATAACAACACGTCCAACGGACATACGATCCACGACCGTGATCAGCCCGCCGAGATGATCGCTGTCGCTATGGCTTACAAATAAATAGTCGATATGCGAACTGCCCATCGCGGACAGCGAAGGAATGACAACCCTCGCGCCCATATCGACATACTCGGACCGATCGCCACCATCGATCACAGCGATGTCGCCACTTGATGAACGAACTATTGCTGCATCGCCGTGTCCCACATCGAGAATCCGCACTTGAGCGGGAAGGCCAATCGGTCGCCAGAATACGAACGACAAGAACAGTAACGCGACCACCGCCACAGCACGACGGCGCAGATCAAATCTTGATCGGACGATGCCCACAGCAAGCGCCATCCAATACAAGATTGCGGCGATCGTTGTTGGTCTTGTCATTGATTGCGTTGAGAATGGCAGCGCGGCTGTGAACTCCGCGATGGCTTGTATCACAAACACTACGCCACCAGCGGCATGGCCAAAGATGAGTGCCAGTGGGGGCGATAAAAACGCGGTCACCGAAGTAATCAGACAGAGCCATAACACGATGCCAAGCAACGGTACGACGATCAGGTTCGCGAACGGAGCGAACCGTGGAATGAGATGGAACATGCTCGCCGCTACCGGTAGCGGAAGCAATTGCACGGAAAGCGTTGTCGCAATGGCTTGGCGAATAGGCACGATTCCAATCGGAATACGCGCGCTCAAGCGATCGCTAAAAAGCAGAATCGATGCGAGGCTCAGAAACGACAGCTGCGCGCCGCCATCGAGCAGTAACGTTGGATCCCATAGTAGAAACAGGAATCCCGCGATACTTAGGGCGGTCGGCGCGTCGCGTTCCCGGTCAAAGACGTCGGCTAACACATACACGGCAATCATAATTGCGGCACGAATCGTCGCCGCGCGAGCACCCGCCGTCAACGCGAACACAGCGATCGAAACCATAATAAAGATCGCTCGATACCGTGCAATCCGGATGAATCGGCCGAGAACAAAAGACACCGTTACGAATACGATACTGGTGTGCACGCCGGACACGGCCAAGATGTGCGCCGTGCCCGAACGGACGAATGAATCGTGTTGATCGCGGGTTAGATGCGATTTGTCACCTAACCAAACCGCAAAGATAAACGCCTGAGCGAACTCTGGTACGGCTTTGGACAATCGCTTGGACAAGGCATGTCGAAAATGGCCAGCCATATTGAAGGGATGCATTCGCGATCCTGGCTCGTAATCGGACAACGCGATACCCCCTCGACACCGTACCGCCGCGTGGATGCCTCGGCGCCGAAGTGAGTCTTCAAGGCTATGAACATCCCAATTCACGGGACTTAACATGACCGTTGGTGTGCCGAGAATGCTTATGAAGTCTCCGAAAAATATTGGGCGATTGGCCGCGTTCCATCGGACAAGGACGCGGCCCCCAATCGATTGACGCTGTCCCCGATGCTCTATGGATTCAACGTCGACCACGCATTGCAAATAGTCGTCACCCGGTGTGAATAATTCGGACCCGCGCACGCGGCCATGGATCGTCACGAATTCGGGTGCTTCGACTTCAATCCAATGGCTAAACGAGTCGCCAGCCGGATTCGGTCGGCCAATATTCGAGCGGAGCATACCCGCCGCACAGAACAGGACGATTACCCCGACAAGGAAAAAACGGCGATCGTAGCGGCCACCCAGCGTGACGATGACACCGGCGATGGCGACCAGCCCCGGCAAGAATGACCAATCGCCTGCACTGGCGGTCGCCAATGCAGCGCCGATCGCAAACGAAACGGCAACCCAGAGCAACGGCCGCTTCACCGGGGCCACCTTGCATTAGTCGACGCCCACAAGCGTTGAAGATCTCCGAGGTCGTTGATACGCTGCGATTTAATCGCGAACACTGTACACTATAATCAACGATAAACTTCTGCTTTTTAGAACTCTTTCGGCGGATTAAAGCATGGCTGACAAACGAATAAAAACCGCGAAGACGTTTATCAAAAACGTCGTGAAACATGGAAAGTGGGTCATCACCCGCAACGAATCCATGGTGGAAGCCGTGGACGGAATCCGCAAAGATTCGAAGAAGCTGGCCAAGACCGTGAAGACAGGCGCGCCATCGACCAGCGGCAAGACTGCGCGAAAGCTCACAGAAGAGGCTCGGCACGCCTACAACGAACATCGTTATGAATCGGCGGAGGAGTTGTTACGCACCGCAATCGTCGAGGACCCGAAATACGCTCTGGCTTACACGTTCTTGGGTCATACCCTCTATAAGCAGAAGAAAGTCGAGGAGGCCGTGCGGTATTGGACCAAAGCCACCATCATTGACCCGGATTCGGACGCGGCGGCCAAAGCCCAGCGCAAAATCGTGATGGCGGGCAAGCAACACAAGCAATTGAACACGTGGCTGAACGAGTATATGAGCAATTTGGACAAATAATGGCGATCGTGTATAATTCGCAAGTTGTTTGAAATCAGATACTTGCGAGATTTTCGCTGGCGAGCGCAAAATTTATTTGGCTTATCGCTAAAGTATTGGGGGTTTTCCGTCGATAATACGATTGAAGAAAGAGCCCCTTTTATGGGCGAGAACTGGGACATTTAGTTATGGTAAATATTCATGGACTTGGCGGCGTACCGGAGCCTACCTCGGATCGGCCTAGCGGCTCCCGGGAGAAGCGCCGGGACAATAACGTCAATGCGGATAATCGCCGTGATGGAGTGGACATTAGCTCCCAAGGGCGACAGGCCGCCGATATTTCGCGGATTAAGGCGATTGCGGACCAAGAACCAGATATTCGGCCAGATCGCGTCGAACAGGCCCGGCAATCCATCGAGAATGGGGCCTATAAGAAGGAATCCGTGATCGTGGAGATAGCCAAGCGGCTCGAAAACTTGTTCTCTTAGCCGAACATTCGAATTGAACCATTTTTAGGCGCGACGAAAGTCGCGCCTTTTTTATTTCGGAACACAAAGAACGAGGTTCAGACTTGCCGTCGTTCTCTCGAATGGTGCTTGAGTCTAGGAGGACAACGTCCCGGGACTAGATCGTTTTCACGTTGAGGAGTCGGATCGCGCGGTTCAATGGAAACTTCCGGTCGAAGCAATGGCGAAGTTCCGAATTTCATTCGGTGTCACTTGAGGTGACCGGCCACAACGAGTTTTCGTAGTTCCGCCTTTAGGCGGTCGAGCCTCGCTTGTTGCTTGCCGCAAAAAGGCGGAACTACGAACCCGGTTCCGAGCAGCAATCCGACATCTCAATTTGAAAGTGCTCTAGCGTTCGTAGACGACCTCGCCGCCCAAGATCGTCATTACGACTTTCGTGTCTGCAATCTCCCTAGGTGGCACGTTCATGATATCCCGGTCGACGACCACAAAGTCGGCCCACTTGCCAAGTTCGATCGAACCCTTGTCCTCTTCTTCGAACGCGGCATACGCGGCGTCAATCGTAAAACTTCGCAGTGCTTCCTTCTGCGTCATCCGCTGGTCTGGTTGCCAGGTCGCTTCAGGCTTGCCTTCGCGATCCTGGCGTGTAATCGCGGCGTAGATGCCCCAAAAAGGATTCGCGTTTTCGACGGGAAAATCGGATCCGTTGGCAATACGGGCACCGGTGTTCAGTAGTTTCTGCCATGCGTATGCACCCCGAATGCGGTCTTCCCCAAGCCGTTTGGTCGCCCATGGCAAATCGGATGTGGCATGGGTTGCTTGCATGGACGGAATGATACCGAGTTCTGCAAAGCGCGGAATGTCTTCAAGCTTTATTATCTGTGCGTGCTCAATGCGCAACCGCGGATCGGTCGCATCTGGAACCGCTTTCATTGCCGCTTCGAACGCGTTCAGCGTGATGTGATTTGTCCGGTCGCCGATGGCATGCGTCGCGACTTGAAACCCAGCACGGAGCGCAGCGGTTGCAAGGGCCGTCATACGCGCTTCGTCGACGATCAATAAGCCGGCGTTATCGGGGTCATCGTTGTACGGTTGAAGCAGTGCCGCCCCGCGCGAACCGAGTGCACCATCGCCCACGACTTTGATGCAGCGAACGGTCAGCCGTCCGCCGCCATAGCCAATGAGCGGGCCGCGATTGAGCGATTTTTGCATTCGCGCCGGGTCGCTGCCACGCAACATCCCATACACTCGAAGATCAAGAGCGTCATCATCGATCATCGATTTATATCGCGCAACATCATCAGGCGAGATACCGGCGTCGTGGATGCTCGTTAGGCCCAGTGACACGCAATGCTGTATCGCCAATGCTATCGCGTCACGGGTTTGCACGTCTGTCGGTGGCGGCATGTGTTTGTTCACGAGCCCTTGCGCGGTATCAATTAGTACGCCCGTCGGATCGCCATTTGCCTGCCGTAGAATCTTGCCGCCCGGCGGGTCAGGCGTTTGCCGGTCGATGCCCGCGATCGAAAGCGCCGCCGCATTCACGAATGACGCGTGCCCGCCTATGCGACTGAGCACCACGGGGTTCTCCCGCGAACAAGCACTGATCGTGTCGTGCACCGGCATCCGTGTGTCCGGCCAATCGTTTTGGTCCCAGCCGCGCCCCGTAATCCATTCGCCAGGTGATCGCGACGAAACCTGATCGGAGATCATCGTTACGATTTCGTCGAGACTCTCCGTTCCCACAAGATTCAGATTCTGGAGACTTTGTCCCAATCCTGAGAGATGTCCGTGCGCATCAATGAGCCCCGGCAAGACCGTTTGACCGCGGAGGTCGATGGACACGGTATCTGGCCCGGCGGTCGCCAAGATATCTGACGAACGGCCAACGCGCTGGATGCGGTCATCGCGCACGGCAATAGCTTCGGTGATCGAAAACGTGTCGTCAACGGTATAAACGATTGCGTTGTGAAAGATTGTATCCGGTTGCGATTGAGCCGTTACGGCAAACACCGCCGCAACCAAAATTGAGACACAACATCGGCACATATTTCGCATCAACGGTTTCTCCTATTCGGCCGCCGTCGTGCTTACGAGGCTGATTAGGCGTGAACCGACGCCGGGTTTTGATGAATCGTCCTTAGTGATGGGCTGCAGTTTTTCGTCCGCGGTAATGACGAACAGCGGAATTGCGTTTTCACCATATTCCGCTTCGAATTCTTCAAACCCGAATTCTTTACTGAGTTTTGTCGTTTTCAGTCCCGCGCCCCGGTTTGCCCGGTCGGCGAGTGTTGCATAGGTAATACTATCGCCAAACAACACACGTCCCATCAGGTGACCAGGAATCGACGAATCGTCGTCGCGTGCATCCGCGCTTTCCGTTTCGAGTTGGTAGACCTCATTGCTTTCGAACACGTCTTGGAAATGGAGCGATGCCAGCGTATTGATTCGGTCGTTCGGTGTCAGCGCGAGAAACTTTCCCTTGTCGGTGAGGTTCAACTTCTCAAGTACATCCTCCGACAGGGTGTCGCCGTAATACGCTTCAATTCCGTCCATTCGCGCAGCGCTGATGTTGCCCCAATTGCGGTCGACCAGCAACACCGCGAATCCCGCTTCCTTCAACTCAGACGCGATTATTCTCGCCAATTTGTGGGCACCCGCGATGACCACGCCTTGTGGATTTGGAATCGCGATTTTGAGGCGGAATGCCAACGGGCGCGCGGTTAAGCCGTAGACCGCTACCGTCGCGGTGATCACCAGAAACACTGCGGGCACGATGCGTTCCGCTTCCTCGAAACCCGCTTTTTGCAGGTCGTCGGCAAATACGCTGGCCACCGCTGCAGCAACTACACCACGTGGCGCCATGCAAGCCAGAAACGCGCGGTCCGGGATAGGTAATGGTGTCCGCCAGGTCGACGCGGCAACGGCTAACGGTCGGACGACAACGACTAGAAACGCGACGAATAAGAAACTTCCGAAGGTCAATTCAGAAAGTTGTTCAAACGTCAATCGAGCGGCCAGCGCCACGAAAATAAATGAAAGTAAGAGTACCGTGAGATTCTCTTTGAATTCGACCAGGTGTCGCACGAAAACCCATCGTTGATTGGCAACAATGATACCCATGACGGTTACGGTGAGCAGGCCCGATTCGTGTTGGAGTTCATTCGCCAGCGCAAAAGAGCCGAGCACGATGGCGAGAGTGACGGCGGTGTGTAGTCGGTCGGGTACCCAGTGTTTTCGTAGCGGCCAAATCAGGACGCCTGCCGCCGCCGCCCCCAACGTCGTACCAATGACGATCGTCTTGAGAACGCCGATGACGATAAATATGGCAGCCCGGTCGAGTTTGTCCCCGATAATCGATTCGAGGACGAGCACGGCGAGGACCGCGCCAACGGCATCGTTCAGGATACCCTCCCACTTGAGCAGCGGACCCGACTGGCCATGGGGTCGAATGTGGTGTAGCAACGGCATGATCACGGTCG
>JAJDAB010000071.1 GCA_029262095.1 Candidatus Hydrogenedentota bacterium | reverse complement strand
TCAAAAAAACGGGCAGGAGCGAAAGCTCCTGCCCGTTTCGTAATTGCGATTCTATTCTTGCTTAGTTGCCGGCGGTTGCAGCGACGGCCTCGGGAACGTCGAACTGATCGTCGGCGATCTCGGCGTTGTTTTCAACGCTTGCAATCGTGATTTCGATCGTCATCATGCCGCCCGCGCTTATGGCATGTGGAATCTTGACGCCGTCGACTTCTTTGTAGTCGCCGATGGTCGTGGTCGCTTCCATGCCTTGTGCCATAGCGATTGACTGAACCAGCAGACCGGATTCTTTATCGAAGAAGTACGTGCTGGGCGATCCTTCTTTCGGGGTCAGTTCAACCTTGATGCATTCTGCATCGCCAACTGTTTCCTCACCGGTCGTTTCCGCGCCGGAGAAATGCTTATCCCAGTTCGCGAGCAATTCCATCTCGGCCTGTTGCATCATGCCGGCGGCTTCTTCGCCTTCAACGAAGCCGATTTGGCCCATCGCTTCGATGCTTTGCCAGGCTTTGCCGTCCGTGACGCCTTGGAGCGCTGTGCCCATACCCGGGAGTTCGACGACACTAAGGTAGTTCGGCGGGGACATGTACATCGTGATGCTGGCTTCCATGCCCATGTCGACCAAGTTGAACGTACCCTTCATGACGCGGGTCTTGAAACTGGTCGCTTTGTCCTTACCGCCGATCGCGTCGAGGTACTTCGCGATAACGTCTTCCGCCTTCGGAAGATCCGCAGCACTGGCCGGCAAGGCCGACATCGCGGCCATGACCGCCGCACACGCAATTGCAATACTAATTCGCTTCATCTTTTGTTTCTCCTCATGCGCCCTGGAAGCGGGTCGCGCCTAATTCAATTTGGCGTACTATAGCCGAGGAGTAGACTGAAGTCGAGAACGATTACGCTGTGGCATGGCGGGGGGCTTGGGCCGTCGATTCGGCCGGTTCCAGCAACAGTTTTCCCGTGAAATGGGTCTTATATGCCGCGAGCATGGCGCGTTGTCGGAGATGATCGTATATCGCCTGAGTCGCGATTGCGAGGAGGCGTGGGTTTGTTCCTTGAAGGTTTTCCCGTTCGAATTTGGCCAGAATCACGAGTGGGCGACACGCCTCGTGGACTTCGCCGTACACTCGGATATCTTCGTCTATCTGCATGAGTTCCGTGACCCGTTCTTTGGCCCATTTCATGGAGGACTGCTGTCCCAGACCAGCCGCGAGTTCCTGCGCTTTCCGTGCGCCGGTGTCCGCGAGTTGGGCGAGCGCATCAAATTCAGCCGCGAGATCGGAAATCCAGGTATTGTGTTCGCGGGGATCAATGGCGTCGAACCCATGACTTGCACGATTCAAAAAGGACGCGTCCGATTTTTCGTCGGCGGCGCCGCGCAAGTACTCAATCCACGATAGTCGGTAGACTTGTCGAACGAGATCGATACGACGATAAGGCCGTCGTTCGAGCGAATGCCACGTGAGGCACCCGTCTTGGCCGAAGGATGATTGGTAGGCGTCGATGTTTTCGAAATTGGTGTTGTTCGTGACGTCATGCCAGGTGTCCGTGTTACAGCCTGCCAGTACAAAATTCGTTGCGCACATCGCGTGTTCCGGTTCGATACCGACGCGTGCATTGGGGTCGCTTTTCATTAGATCGGAACCGCCTAGATGTTCTCGTCGACGTTCTAGTGCAACGCAGCCTTCGGCGTAGGGTCCCGTCTCGCGAAAATGAACGTAGCCCACTGACATCAACACCACGGGGCACCCTACTGCGGCGGCGACGTGCATTGTTCCAGTATCGTTGCTGACCAACACTCCGGAGCGTTCGAGGATCGCCGCCAGTACGGGGACCGAAGATTTGCCGAACAAGTGGGCCGCGATTCCCGGAGCGATTTCTTCAAACGCTTCGGCCAGTGGGGCTTCGGACCTCACGCCTAACAACGCGATTTTTGCGTTGTGTTTTTCGCGGATCATGTGCGCCAATCGCCCGAACGATTCTGCGGGCCAACGTTTATCAAGGTCGCTCGCCCCAAGCTGCATACAAACAAGCAGGTCGTCTTCGCCGATGCCATGCTCGGCGAGAAGCGCATTCGCCTCCGCGCGATCGGTGTCCGATACTTCAAAGACCAATTCTCGTTGCGCGTCGGATTCGGGGGCGAAATAGCGGAATATGTCACACAAATTCAGTTCACTGAGCTCGCGATTCAAGACACTCGCGAAAAAGCAGGCTGGCCCGTTTCCCTCAATGACGTATTGGTGGTAAGGGTTTAGTTGGGCGCCGACGACGTTCGGAATCCCTGCGAGCTTCAACAACATCGTTGACGTTAAGCTGTGGGTGCAATTGTAAGCGATGTCGAATTGGCCCGCTTTTAGGGTCTCTATGAATTGCTCGGCCAAGCCGTATGCTTGCAGCAACCGATCGGAATCTTTTGAGTGCAGGTGTTGGTACATATCATCTTCGTTGTAAACGATTACGTCGTCGATGTCGGAATTGCGTTGGGCTATGATCCGGCCCATGTCACGAACCAAAACCGTGATGGTCGCGTCGGGGTTTTCGTGCTTAAGCGCACGGATCATGGGCGTCGTTTGCAACATGTCGCCCATCCGCGTTACTTGTGCAACAAGAATTCGCATGGTCAGCTCTCTTGTGACGCCAACAACGTTTCAGAATAAGACCGCATTTCACGGAGATAGGCGAAGATGCCTTCGGCTTCGCCCCACGACTCGCCAAAACGACCGATATGAGCATCCAACCCTTCCAGCGTGAACGGTGTTTCGCCGGGGATGGCTTCCAAGTATTCAGATAGCGCTGGGTTTTCGCGTACGCGATCGCGCATGTCCTGTACGGTACGTTCCGCTCGGATCCCGGAAGCGGTAATTTGCGATCCGAACGTTCCAATGATCGCATCCAGCATGACTTGCGCCCGTACGTCGTAGGTGTGGTCTTTTAGTGCGCGCGCTCGAGCGCGTGTTGCGATGGCGTCGCGCTCTTCGGGACGGGCCAAATAGTGGTCGATCTGCTTGCGTAGTTCTTGAAGGTTTTCGTAGATCGGGAGTTCTGATCCTGGATCGAAGTACCGATCAAGCCCTCGGCATGCATCACTCAATTGGAAACCGCCGCACGCCGCGATTTCGAATACGCGTGGATTCACCGCATCGTATTCCGAATCGACGCCGGTATGGGTCGCGCTGGCGTGCAGGTTCACGTTGATCTGAGCGCCCTGCGCAATGCGGACGAGGTCGCCGTTGTCGAAACGCTGGTTGCCGCCTTGGACGAATCGCTGGAGTTCGGGTGAATGCCAATCAACGCCCCAGAGTTTTAGGTCGTAATCGGTGAGCCCCGCAAACAAGTGATTGCGGTTTCGGTAACCGGCTCCGGCGAAGCCTAGCTCACACCCGAATTCGGCCTGATCCGCGTCGTCCAGTGTGACGGGCCGGTGCAATTCCGGGTCGCATCCCGTGGGTACACATGCATGGTGTGAGCACCCAATCGCGTTGAGCTTTTCGGTGAGTGAATCGGGTTGGATGTGGAAGAAGTAATCGTATTCTGGTGCGACTGCTTCCCAGTAGGGCATGCGCCTCCAGTTTTCGACAAACCAATACGCGGTAACGATGCCGCGTTCGCGGAGTCGCCGGGCGAACTGAGGCAACACGGGTGCTTGTGCGATTACGATACATAACGCGGGATCGAACTCGGCAACGCGCGCATAGGTCCACTCGTTTAACGTGTTCAGCATCATTTCGGAGAGCTGCGCATTGGCTTGTTTAGACTTGATTGAGGCTGTGGCGGTCTCGTAGAGCGGCCAGCCCGGTGTGTTGTCGATATAGCGGGCGTTATGGCCGAGGCGTTCGAAGGCGCGGGTGAGGTATTGCGCAATCGGCAGTGATCCGCCTTACATCGGGCCGACAATCGCGATAGGGAGACGTAAGTCTTTGAGGGCGGATTGAGCTAGGTGATCTTGCGCTGCTGCAATGAATTCTGGGAATACGCGTGTCGAGGCAGGATGAGCGAACACTTGCGGATTGGGTGTGGTGATGTTCTTGATATCTCTTGAGGCCGTGAGGGCGTCTGCTTCGCCAAGGAGGATATCCAAATCGTCGACTGACGATAGTGGTCCGTCAAGGGCTAGCTTAACAATCCCCGGTTCGCACTCGATTACCGTAACGTCGAAACCACGTTCTAGCAAAACGCTGACGTGGTACCCAAGGCCGAGGCCTAGAACGATAACCGGTCGCGCCGGGTCGAGATCGGCTGAATCGATTAGCCGTTGCGCTTCGTCTACAGGGCGGTATTGGCTATGGAGCAGAACGCCATTAACCCGTAGCGTTGGAAAGCCGTTGCGGCCTTCAACGAGTTCTAAGGATTCGGGAACGGCGTTATCACGGAACTCGCGACGCCAGTCATGCGCTTTTTTCATGGGCGTTCAGTCGGGCGGTGTCGAGCAGTTCTTGTGCTCGTTGGTTTGTCGAATCGATCATTAAGACCATTTCCAGGCGCTCTATCGCATCGGACTCATGGCCCAGATCGAGTTGACGTGCGGCCAATTCCGTATTCATCTCGATGTGGCCGGGACGGAATTCGCAGAACGCTTGAAGGTATTCATCGATTTCCGGGAAACGGTCTAGATCCTTGGCCAATGCGATCGCGTGGCGCAAAAGTTCCTCGTTGTCATTGTCGATGCGCAGCGATTCGTTGAAGCGGGTCAACGCGTCTTGGGTATCGCCTTCGGTCAATGCGATTAGGCCGAGCGCGCCCGCGTATCGTGCGTTCGTCGAGTCCGAAGCATACGCGGCTTCAATGTGAGTGCGCGCCTCGTCCGCCTTTTTCTGCGCGATTAGAATCATGCCTAAATCGCCTCTGGTACTCATTTCTTCCGGGGCGGCGCGCAATATGCTTCGGTACATCGCTTCGGCTGTATCTAGTTTGCCCATTTTCGCGAGTGACTTCGCCATGATGCGGACGCGATCAACTTCATCGACGTTTCCGGCTTCGTTTGCCATGGTACAGGCGAGCTCGTGTTGACCTTCCGCTTGGGCGCGCCGAGCCGGGTTTAGACGATCGACGCCGGGCCGTCCTGCCACGACCATGTATTGATAGACGAGATACTCTTCATACTCTTCATCACTCAGTGGGCCTATGGTCGCCTTGCCAAGTTTTAGACATCTATCCTTGTCCCGAGGAAGTTTGTCGGCTGCCCATGTACTCAGCGGTTCAAGTTTCACCAATTCCAGACCTGCATCTTCAACTAATTGTTCGAGGTCTGTTTTGCAAAAGAACCTCAGATGCGTGCGGTCCATGATGCCGGCGTCTTCGTATTTCCATCGGCCTTCGATGTGCATCAGGACTTGTTGCCAGAAACGGATGTTGGGAATGCTAATAACAATCAAGCCGTCTTCAGAAAGACATCGCGCTACGTTGCGCAGGGCGTCGGCGGGATCGACTACGTGTTCCAGGACATCCGCGAATACGACACAATCGAAATAGCGATCCTCGAACGGCAATTCCATGTCTTCAATGCTGCCGTGAAACGCTTGGTCAAGGTTGTTCTTTGCGATTTCGAAGGCACGTTCGATAATCTCAATGCCAACGACTTCTTCAACACCGCGTTCTTTCAGCGATCGGCCGAACGCGCCGCCTCCGCATCCACAGTCGAGCACGCGCCGTGCGAATTTGGGGACGTGGGCCGCGACCTCAGGGCGGGGAAACATGTAGTAGCCGCCTTTGTGAAAACGCGATTCCCCTTGCATGCCGCCGAGTTTTTTGGTGTCTTCGAGCACCATCCGGACCAGTTGATTTGTGCGATGGTCGTAGGTGTGTCGATCGTAGACCAGCGCTTTGCCAGCTTCGGCGATCCGCTCGCGCTCTTCGTCGTGTTCGAGAAAATACTGGATCAGATCTAGTAGGTCGTCATCTTTGTGGTAGACAACGAGGTGTTTGCCATCGATAAATAGGTCTTCTAGTCCGTCCGCTTCGTCTGTTAACAATAATGCACCCGAGGCCAGTGCTTCGAATACGCGCATATTGACGTCGTTTTTTATTGCGACGTTGACAACGATTTTCGATTGCGCGTAAGTCTTCGCCATTTCATCGGGCCATTGCATGCCAATTGAGTTGTTTGGGAAGTGGTCTCGTACGCGCTGGATCACTTGCAGACGTCGTGGGTCGGTATTTTCGGTTAAC
>JAJDAB010000070.1 GCA_029262095.1 Candidatus Hydrogenedentota bacterium | reverse complement strand
TCATGCTCATGGCCTCGAGGAGGCTACGCAACGCCTCGCCGAATCCGAATTCGGCCCCAGACGCGTGACCCGTACAACAGGTAGATATGCCAACGCTGACGTTGACGCCGGTCGGGTAGCTTGGATCCGCGTAAATGGTCGAGGTGATCTCGGTTACGATTTTTTCCGCGTATTGGCGTGCGTCCAATTCCGGTGCGTGAGGCAAAACGGCGGCGAACATCGTGCCATCGTATCGCGACACGATGTCGTAGGTGCGGGAATGAGTGCGGACTGACATCGCGATTTCTTGTAGCAAGTCGTCGAGCGATACTGGGCCGAGTTCGGAATCGAGTCCGGAAATTTCGTCGATGTCAACTACGACGCACGAAACGGGGTGGTCGTAGCGGTCAGCTTTTTCGACTTCTTCTTGTAACCGTTCCATGAGATACGTTCCGGAACGCAGACCGGTCAACGGGTCGGTGTATGCTGCTGTCGTCGGAAGTCCTTGCAGTGCGCGCTCAGTTCGACGCATCGCGTGGTTGCGCATGGCCGCTTCGCAACGGACCATGACCATCGGTAAATTGTAGGGTTTGGTGATGTAATCCACCGCGCCGATGCTGTACCCCTTCATGACATCTTCATCGAGCCCCTTGGCGGTACAGAAAATCACGGGAATATCGGCGGTATCGGGATTGGCTTTGAGCTCTCTGCAGATGGCGTAGCCGTCCATATCCGGGAGACCGACGTCGAGTAGGACCAAATCGATGCCGCCGTCGGAACACGCGGCGAGTGCGTCCTTGCCATTATGAGCGACGGTCGCCTCGAAATGATTGAGCGACAGGCCTTCGCGAAGGACTGCCGCAGCTTCTGTATCATCTTCTACAACGCAAACGCGATAGGATTCGACTGTCATATACCCCGCCCAGTACTCGTTGGTGAAATGGCTTACACCCTTATCAAGTCTACCCGGTGTTCGGTCGTTTTGCCAAATGCAGAGAGCAATTGCTTGACCGGCAGACTCCGCATGTGCAGACTCGCAGGCTAGCAGTCCGGCCAGAAATCTTCGGAAAGGTCAACGATAGGTAGGCTATGAGCGGTCCCTTCAATGTTCATCGCGCGCGCAGGCGCCCCTCGATAAATATCACGCCGCTTATCGATGTGATGTTTCTGCTGCTCATATTCTTCATGGTCTCTTCGACGTTTCGGGATGACTTTGCTGTAGATGTGACATTGCCGGAGGCCGCCACCGCCGAGCAAGTGGAGAGTTCGGATCACGTCATTGCGGTTGACGCGGATGGCGCGCTATTTTTCGCGGGCGAGCCGATGGACGAAGCCGGATTGGACCGCGCGATTCAAGCGGTTGTGGAAGCAGACCCGGAAGTGAACCTAGTTTTGAAGGCGGATGAGGCGGCCGATTTCGGCAGCGTCATGCGTGCAATCGACACCGCGCGCGGTGCGGGTGGATCTCGCCTGATCCTCCCTGCGCGATTGCGCGATGCAGCGGAAAGCATTTCGCAGCAATAGCGTGGGGGAGATGAGCGCAAGAAGAACGGTTGCAATTGCGCTGCTCTGTGCGTGTTCAGCGGTTTCGCACGCGGAGTGGCCGGATTGGCGGGGACCAACTGCGGATGGCCGGAGCGAGGCGATCGGGTTACCCCTCCATTGGTCTGAGGCTAAGAACATCGTTTGGAAGACGGCTATCCATGATCGCGGTCACTCGACGCCGGTCGTGTGGCGTGATCAGATTTGGCTGACAACCGCAACCGATGATGGCTCAATTCTTTTCGCAGTCTGTGTCGATCTCAATTCCGGTGCGGTCATTCACGATGTCGAAGTGTTTCGATCGGCGGAACCGCAGCGCATTCATCCCAACAACTCCTATGCGACTCCATCGGCCGTGATCGAGGAAGGCCGTGTGTATGTCCATTACGGTACATTTGGTACGGCATGTATCGACACGATTACCGGAAACGTGTTGTGGCGCAGGTCGGACATGAACTGCGAACACATGCAAGGCCCGGTGTCATCGCCGGTGTTGTACGAGGACTTCGTTATCGTCCATCTCGAAGGAACGGATGTGCAGTTTATTGCGGCGCTCGATAAACAGACAGGCGAAACCGTTTGGCGGTACGATCGTCCACGAGAACTGTATGAAGGTGTTGAGCCGCTCTACTTGCTCAAGTCGTATCAAACGCCTGTCATTATTGAAGAAGCGGGAAAGCCTCAGCTCGTAAGCAACGGCGCAATGCTCGTCACGGGACACAATCCGGATACTGGCCAGGAGATTTGGCGGGTCCGATACAAGGGCGACAGTACAATTTCGAGGATTGTTTACGGCCACGAATTGCTCTTTGTGAACACGGGCGGCTCTCCCACCGCGACGGAGCTGTGGGCTATTCGGGGAGGTGCAACCGGCGATGTGACTGAGTCTCATGTCGCTTGGAAGATGACAGAAGATGTTCCGCTCGAATCGTCGCCTGTGCTGGTGGATGATTTGCTCTACACCATGAATGACAATGGTGTGCTCATCTGTATGGACGCGCTAACCGGAGAGAAAATTTGGTCGGAGCGTCTCTCGGGAAAGTACGGCGCGTCGCTCTTGGCCGCGGAAAACCGTATCTACATCGCGAACAAACAAGGTGTGACTACCGTGATCAAACCGGGGCGCACATTTCAGACGATCGCTGTCAACGAGCTGGACGACGGGCTATGGGCGTCGCCCGCAGTGGCGGGCACGTCGCTACTCCTACGAACGCGGACTGATTTGTATCGGATTGAGAACAAATACTAACTCTTTGTCGTCGCACGCCTGTGTTTGACGTTGCGCAATAGAATCAGACCGGCGACGGTCACCATGGTGATGAGTAACCAGCGCGCCCAGCCCGTGGACGCGGGCACGCCTTGCGGAATGTTCGTGCCCATGACGCCGATGCTCCAACTGTTTAGCGTGCCTGCGTTACCCGGTGTGTCGTCGATAATGGTCAGCGTCCAAGTGCCCACGCTGGTCTCGCCGACGTAATCAGTCAAGTCACCTTCGGGTACGAATGAACCGGTGAAGGGAACGCTGCCCACGGTGATCGGCGTAGCGGCGTCATCGTCCAGGGTAGTCGCTGTAAAATCAGCGCCCGTGCCACCGACATCGGTAAACAACTCCACGACGGTGCCGGTCGGTGATTCG
>JAJDAB010000069.1 GCA_029262095.1 Candidatus Hydrogenedentota bacterium | reverse complement strand
CGAACGCTCAAACGCTTCGCGTGCCTCGTCCATTCGATTCGATTGCCGATAGACGCTGCCGAGCAGGTTCCAAACCACGACATTATTCGGGTCCAACCGGGTCGCGTGTCGCAATGAATCGGCGCTATTTGGCAACCGGTTCACCCTGATCAACATTTTTCCGTAGGCCGCATGTTCCTCTGCAGTGTTGGCGACCCAGAGGTTTCTCCGTTCGAAATCGCGAACCGCATCGTACAACCATCCTCGCGCGTCCCCCGCCATCGTAGGCGCCCTTGTCGCGACGGTGTCCATCAACGTATTCGCCTCCTGGAATCGCCCCTGGCGGGTAAGACACACTGCCTTCAAAAACTGTGCGAGCGAGTTTTCGGGATTGATCGCGAGAGCGAGATCGCTCGATTCCAGCGCAAGCATATAGAGTCCCGTACGCCGGTAGACTTCTGCGAGTTGAGCATGTGCAATTGCCGCGCCAGCGGAATCCGGCGCTAGTGCAACACCCGCAAGCAATGCCCGAGTCGCTTCAGCCTCGTGGCCCGGTCCAAGTTGAACCAGGATCGTGCCATAGGCGAGCGCGTAGTCCGCATTCTCTGGCGACAATTCACTAGCATTCTTCAGTGTTGCCGCGGCCAGATCGATATCGCCGAGGCGAACTAGCAGATCGCCATACGCGTAGGCAACGGCTGCATCATCAGTGCTGTCCGCGCCGCCGTTCTCAAATAGGACTCGCGCCTCATTCAGCTTCGCCAGCGACTCCTGCTGGACTCGATTGATCGTTTCCGCATCCGGCGGAGGTGTCATGCTCCCCAACTCAGTCATCATTTCCGATGCTGATTTAACCAACGCATTCGCGTCGTCAATGGGCCCGGCGTGTGCGCTCAGGCAAGCCACCGTGAGAAACATAAGACCCCACCCAGGAATTCTCTTTCGCCCAATCCCCTTCATCATGTCGCTAATCGTACTCCAGCATCGATCCACAACGTTGATTCCAATCGCTCCATTAGCGGCGCAAACGTATTCCGATGCAACGCTGACACCGCGACCCCATCGTACCGGACTTCAATGTTGGCCAATTCCCCGGCATCACACAGATCGCTCTTATTCAATACACATATCTGGGGTTTCGAGTGCAGACCAAGTTCGCGCAGCGTATTCTTGACTACCTCGAACTTCTCCTCTATATCAGGACTCGACGCATCCACGACATGGACCAGCAAATCCGCGTGCTGCAATTCTTCGAGCGTCGTTCGAAACGCGGCCAGCAATTCATCGGGTAGATCGCGAATGAAGCCCACCGTATCTGTAATAATAATCTCCCGCTCCCTCGGAAACCGCAGCCGCCGGGAAACCGGATTGAGCGTAGCAAACAGTGCATTCTCGGCGGGCACATCGCTCTGAGTCAATTGATTCAAGAGCGTCGACTTGCCGGCGTTGGTGTATCCGACGATCGATACGATTGGCACGCCTTTGCGATCTCGTTGACGCCGCCGCAAATCGCGCCGTTCCCCCAACTTCCCTACTTCGCGTTCCAATTGAGCAATCCGGCTCTGTGCCCTCCGACGATCGATCTCCAGCTTCGTTTCACCGGGACCGCGACCGCCGATGCCACCGGTCAACCGTGAATAGGCCCGCGCGGCTTGCTGCGCCCCAAGTCTAGGTAACAAGTACCGAAGCTGAGCCAACTCGACCTGGATTTTTCCCTCACGCGTTTGTGCGTGTTGTGCAAATATGTCGAGTATCACTTGCGATCGATCGAGGATTTTCAGATCCGTCAACTTTGCGAGCGATTGAACCTGAGTCGGCGCGAGGTTAAGATCGAAGACCAAAGCTTCCGCACCGAGCCGCATCGCTTCGATGATTACTCCCTGCAATTTACCTTTGCCCATAACGGTGCGAGGGTCCGGTTGACGACGTTGAGAAACTCGATGCACCGAGACAATACCTGCGCTGCGTGAAAGTTCTTCCAGCTCTGCCATGGAGTCTTCGGCGACCGGCGCAGCTTCCGGGCCAACATGAATAAGGATAACCCGGTCGCGCAAATCGCCTGCCGGCCGCGGTGCGCGTACCCGCGAAAACTCATCCTCCAGCGATGTGACGAGCTCAAGAAAATCATCTTCAAGCTCATGCACCTGCAGGGGCGGCAACGCCTCCCAAGAACGTGAACCGTTCGCGGCTGGCAAGAGATGCGCGGTAAAGACGTTTCCAGGAAGGCCATCCTCTTGAACACCGATCGCTGTCACCGCGTCTAATCGAAGCAAGGACAAATCGGTAAAATCGTCTTCATTCAGCGGCTCGCCCTTCAGGTGCGTATGCACCAATCTCAGGCCACAAAGACGATCAAAACCACGGCGGTAATCGGAGAGATCAGGCAAAAATACGGACCGGGCATCACCCACCACGACTTCGCGTACCCGGCCACGCCGATCGATCAGCAAACCCAACTGCCGTTGCGTTTCCAAGGAAAGCTCGGTCAGCGATCGCGCCAATTCGGGAGATATCAGCACGTCCGGGGCGATGCGGCGACTCTTGAGCCGGTCGATGCGACGTGCGACTGACGCCTTAAGACCGTGCGTATGACCTGATGCGTGAATGCGATTACCCTTTCCCAGTTCCTGGTATACCTGAAGTCCCAGGGGTTAGAAAACCCCAAGGGATACTGCCTTCATGCATATTCCGAATCCAGGCCGGTCAACCACACGTTCCTTACGCTTGCAACATTACCCGCCGCACCAGTTTTTGACTCTCGACGGCATCCAAAGTCCGCTGCGCCTTCCGAAGCTCGGTCATGTCCAACTTGTCCAGCTTCTTCCAGAAAATGGACAGATTGCCTACGGCAATTTGGAGCGCCTGTGAAGGATCAATTCGCTGCGGCATCATGTCGATGGTGAGGTATCCCTTGTACTTATTCGATTTCAAGTACATCAGCGCCTCCATCAACTCCCAGAGATGCACGCCGCCCGGCATCATCATGTCATCCCACTGGCCATAACTATCCGTGAAATACATCTGAAACAGCTTGCTGGATCGCGCCAAAAAGGCGATCGACTCAGCCGGATTCTCGCCCGCCATCATCGCGTGCGAAAAATTCATGGCCACGCCAACATTCTTCATCGCAATCTCTTGACACATCGAGAGTGCTTTACCCACCGTAGCAACCGTCAAATGTTTGCGAGGCTCACGGCGCTTATAGGCAATCGCCACATTAATATCAGGTGACGCATACTTCGCAATTGTCTTGATCGAGGAAATAACCGTATTCCAATGCGTCGTGTAATCCACATGAAACGGATAGTCAAAGCCGTCACTGAATAGCCGCAACGTGACTTCAGTCGCGCCAAGTTGACGCGCATAGTCCACCGCCTTGCGACCTTCATCGATCGCGGCGTTTCGTGTTTTTTGGTGATGATGACCAAACGCGCCCAACGCAAACCGGCGATCGTTCGCCAGATTGGCGGCAACGCCCGAACACCCAAGGTTGTAGTCACGCAGCATCCGCTTCACTTCTTTGACTGGATACTCTGAAGTGACATCAGTCTGAATGAGTTCAACACCTTTCACGCCTTTTATCTTCGCGGCGGCTGCAATGCTCTCCTGCAAACGCAACGGATCTCGGTACCCCTGGGGACAATAGCGATCTGGGCTTCCAGAGAATATCGTAAGGGCGGTTGCCAATTTCAGGGTCATCATGTTCTCCCGGCTCTATCGTTGGTAAATGTTCATTTATTAATAACGCCTCGCCGGCTGGGAGCCGGGCTCAAGAAACTTGGTACCAAGTTTCCAGCTTGAGTGCGTTATCCGGATCGGGTGGTATTCGCAGTGCTAACAGAGCGAATTCCGCCTTCATTGCAGAATCGCTGAAGCGAACAGTTTAGACGATCAAGCCCAAAAAGTCAATGATTTCATGCAGTTACAGAGTGGATAGGGCTCCGAATCACGTCGCAAAATCACCCTAAACCAATATGCGATAATCACATAAGTCTCATTTCAACCGCGATGAATAGATTCCCAAAAACCTCTATAGAAAAAAAGAGGCGAGTGCTGGCAGCGGGGGAACTGCCTGTCAAGCACTCGCCGGTGGTGGGAACCAGTCATTTCTGACTGATACTCGAGGGGCACCTGGGGGAAAGGTGTCCCACTCGACCGCCTACTATAACACAATTTCGCCCATTGTCTATTTCTTTTTTCATTCAGTTACGCTCCAAGTGGTGTTGGAAGACGCTCACGTATGAGCCCTACTGCACGAACGGTCTCTCATTCAGACATTCGTCAAGATTTCGCGAAAACCGGGATCGCGGTATACTGTCTTCACTAGCAACCCATTCGCAAAGCTCGGAGTAACACGTGTTCTCCATATTCAAAGAACGACATCCCATTCTCTGGCGAGTTGGCTTTATCATCGGACCGTTTGTGGCTGGCGTCGCTACTTACTATGCGCTGATGGCAACCGGTCAAAGTTATCCACAATCTATCCGCAACATTCTGGACGCCAATTTCCAACACCTGCAGGAACTTCCACTGGTTGCCGAGTTCTTTGATACGGAATCTTCCACGGCCCCCGAATCGTCAGTCGATGCGTTAATGAAAGGTTACGCGGCACTCAAGGCGGAACCGATTCAAGCTCAAATTGTGACTGATCTTCCACCCGAAAACACGCCAAAACCGCCTGATTCCGTGGTCAAGGAAACAGACGGTGCCACGTGGAACACCACAAACACTGCCGATTTGTCATACGCCGACACCCCAGATATGGGTAGCGAGCTCGATAGCCCCCTCTATCAACTCGCCGAGTCGCCTGAAGTAGACGCCCGAATAAGGGCCATTGAGGCACTTAGCGGGGCGGCGGACCGCCAAGCTGTACGTGCGTGCGTCGAAGGGCTCATTGACACGGACGCGACCGTTCGGCGCCATGCCGCTCGCGCCATGGCGCGCGCCGATCAAGAAATACTCTACCGGGAATGGATCCACATCCTTCAACACGGCCCGATGGAACTCCTTCAGGCTTTCGATGCGGAGATTCCAGCCCTGCAATCGCAGTTGGAATCCAGCGCCCTTGCGGGACTTGCTTCGGGCGAATCCGACAGGGTCCACAAACTGGCCGCGATTTACTCCCTGGGCCGTATTCGCTCAACTGCCGCGCTCCCCTTACTCGCCGGTTATGCTTGGTCCAGCGACCTCGAAATCGGCCAAACCGCGACTGCAGCAATCGCCGAAATCAGAAGCCCAGACGCGGTCGGTGCCCTCAGTGACCTTGTATCTCATTATGATAGTGACGTCCGCTGGTATGCCATCAATGGCCTCGGCATCCTCAAGGGGCAGGATGCACTGGTCGTCCTCGAATC
>JAJDAB010000068.1 GCA_029262095.1 Candidatus Hydrogenedentota bacterium | reverse complement strand
TCGATGATGTTGACGCTCAACTCGGCGAGCCGGTAAACGTTTGCTTCGCGCGAACGGTAATCGCCGCCCTTCACCGTATCGTAGAACAAGCGGTAGATGCTGTCGCCATCGTTCTGGTAATTCTTGGCCGCATTGATGCCGCCTTGCGCCGCGATGCTGTGTGCACGCCGCGGCGTGTCATGCGTGCAAAATGAAAGAACTTCGTAACCCAGTTCCGACAGCGATGCCGCCGCCGATGCGCCCGCGAGTCCGGTGCCCACAACAATGACTCGGTGTTTTCGCTTGTTCGCGGGATTGACGAGCTTGAGATCGAATTTGTGGCGAGTCCACTTTTCGGCGATCGGCCCGTGCGGTACGTTGGGGTTCAGTATGATTTCGCTCACGGTATGATCCCTATGACACCTTCAGTTTAGAGATGGTCTTCCGAGTACACGTGGAGTGCGCTAAACATCCCCCTTGATCCCCCTTCGAAGAGGGATCAAGGGGGATGTTTAGCGAATTTGCAAGAGGGTACATGTGAACTAATTCCACAATTTTTCTATACCGGTGGCGTCCGCACGATAAGCACGAAAAGGGGAATGGCGCTAAACCCCGATGCGACAACCACACCGACCGCGATACTCGCGCGCTTAATAATCGGCGTGTAGACGGGATGATTGATGCCGAGCGTTTGAAACACGCTTTGAATGCCGTGACTGATGTGCATGCCCACACAACAGACCGCGATCACGTAGAACAAGGCACGCCACCAAACCAAATACGAATTCCACACCAGACCGTACAGCCCGAGACTTTCGCCGTCTGCAACACCTGGGACGACGGTCGGCGCGCCGCTCTTTTCCGGGAGCGTAAAATCGCCAATGTGAATAAAAATGAAAAAGAAGACGATCAAACCCGAAAGTATCATCGTGCGCTTTGCCCAGGACGTGCTGCCAAAATCGTTGTGGACGACGTAGCGCGAACCGCGCGCTTCCCGGTTTTCCAGCACGACGAGAACCGTGAAATAGACGTGGAGAATCGCGAACACGATGAGGCCCGCGCGGGGCAACCACTTGAGTTCACCCAGCTTCTCAAATTTCTCGGCGTATCCATTGAATGCTTCCGGGCCAAGAAAGATGAGCAAATTTCCCGAGAGATGAAATACGACGAATCCGGCAAGGCCGAGACCCGTAATCGCGACGATCTGTTTTTTAACAATCGACGTACTTAGTAATCGTGTAATGGCGGCGGACACAGTACGCTTCCTTCCGGATGGCGCGACACACTCAGTGGCGGACTACTGATTGATTATGAATTAATCCGAGATGCGCAGCAAGAAAAATACTACGGATGTACGAGCGCGACCCAATGACCTTGGTCTGGCGTGGTGAGGCGAACGCTTGGGCCGCCCTCAAATATCGTGTCATCCAACCAACGCGCTTCAGAAATGTTCAACCACGAGACGCCGCCTCTCGTCATGCCACGCTCAAGGGTAATCTCAATCGACCCGCCATTTGGAAAGTAGATTACATTGCTTTCCATTCGGCCGACCGACAAATAGGCTTCATTCTCGTCGCGACTCGATAAGCGTTTCGACGCCCGGTCTGGCTCCGCTCGAAAGAACATGTACCGGTCACACAACATTCGAGCACTCTTGATGTGGACTCGGGCCCGATCGCTCAAACCGATACCCGCGTCGGGCCGGTGGAAACGTACGGACGCTGCCCCGCCTATCAAACCGCGCCAAAACCGTTCCTCGGCGTCGCGGGCGTTACCGAACTGCCCACCGTCCGCACCATAAATTTTCACATTGTTGAGTGGTCTGGGCGAAGGCGAAACATAATGTCGCGCCCATTGCAGATTGTCCCAATGCGCCTGGCCCTTCTGATGATTGTTCTGGGACACGTCAGCGAAGTCGTACTGTTCAGGATGATCAAGCGTGCGTTGATGCGTAGGGCTGCGGAGGTTCCAATCGTCCCACATCTCCGTAACGTTTACGCGCGTTCCGGCTTCCGCCGCTTTCTTTTTAATGTACGCCGCCCAATAGGTGCCCCATTCCTCCGTGCCACTCGTCTCGTTGTCCATGCAATACAAGACGTTGGGATATCGCAACGAAATCGCCAACACACGGTCGACGTGAGCGACCTGGTATTGCAACACCGTTTCGTTGTTCTTCAGATCTGGAATCGAATAGAAGAACGGGTTTTCGTTCGTACCCGGATGGTTCGGGTAATGGCTTTTTATTCCCGACGATTCGACGGTATAGTTAACGTTGTTGACCGGGCGGAACGGATTACGTTCCCAGACGTCGCGCGCATAATCGAACCGATCCCAGAGTTCGATTTGCACGATGATGCCGCGCGCCTGGGCGATGCGAAGGCACGTTTCCAGTCGGTTGTAATACTCCGCGTTCGGAGTTTCAAGATCGTATTTTCCGTCATCGCGCTGAGCGAACGGCCACACATCGCCCGCGTCTCGTGAACTCATCGTATTGCGAATGTAGTTGCCGCCGGTCGCGGCGAGTAGGTCGAGATGTTTCTCGATATCTGGTATCTGAAACAAATTGTCTTCCCGCGATCCGCCAAGGAGCACAATGGGTTCGCCCAAGTACTGCCAGTAGCGCGGGTTCGGTTCGTAGGGCTGAATCGCGTCCGGTTTATCGAATGGAACCCCGGATGCTGCCGCAATCCAAGCCGCCGCACATACGCCGATGACGGCGTGGCGCACCATCGTGCTCAAGGTCGGCATGCCCTGAGCTTCGGCCCCAATTCCGAGGGCAAGTTTTCATAGGCCGTTTCGATCCAGTCGCAGAGCAACGGCCGTGTGTCTCGCGGGTCGATGATGTCTTCAACGCCGAACGCCTCGGCGGTACGAAAGGGCGATTGATATTTTCGGAGCCGGTCTTCGATATCACGCCGGTGGGTGTCCGGATCGGGTGCCGCTTCAATTTCACGGCGGTACGCTGCCTGGACCCCACCTTCAATCGGGAGCGATCCCCAATCACCCGAGGGCCACGCGTAGCGCAGGTTTAGCGCCTGCGCATTCCCGTGACCCGCGCCGGCGACGCCATAGACACGGCGCAGCAGAATTGAACACCAAGGGACAGTCGCCTGGTACAGCGCGGCCAATGCGCGCGATCCCACCCGGACCGTGCCCGCCCGTTCGGCATCTCGACCGATGAGGAACCCAGGGTTATCGACAAAGTTGACCACGGGCAAATGGAAGGTGTCACACATATCGACGAAGCGCGTCATCTTTTCGCTGGCTTGCACGTCAATTGCGCCGCCGCTTTCGCGGGGGTCGTTTGCCATCACACCGATGGAATATCCGTCGAGCCGGGCCAACCCGGTGACGAGAGATTTACCGTAGAAATGGCCAATCTCGAAAAACGAATCCCGGTCCAACACGAGGTCGGGAACACGCCGGACATCATAGGTGCGCCGTTTATCTTTCGGGATGATTGATATGAGTTCTTCTTCTTTGCGCTGTGGGCTGTCGTTGGGTTCGATGCGTGGCGGCAATTGCCAAACGTTTTGCGGCATGTAGGAGAGAAATCGCCGAATGGTTTCGAACGCTTCATCTTCGGTGTCAACAACATTATCGACCGCGCCGCTCTCGTGTGCATGAATGTCCGAACCACCGAGGTCTTCCTTGTCGATTTTATGACCGATGCCGCGCTCGACGACCGGCGGTCCCGCGACAAAAAGCTGACTCGACTTCTTGATCATGACGGAGAAGTGCGACGTCGCCACACGCACAGCGCCCAGACCCGCGACCGGCCCCAAGCACGCTGCAACGACAGGCACACTGCCCATTAGAGCGACGATCGTGTCCCACGCCGGGTTGGCGGGAACATACGTGCGCCCGATCATCTCCAATAATTTGACGCTGCCACCGCCGCCCGTGCCGTCGAC
>JAJDAB010000067.1 GCA_029262095.1 Candidatus Hydrogenedentota bacterium | reverse complement strand
AAAGATACGGTCGACGACACCGATATGTGCTTTGGCCGCAGGTACGAAACTGCCTATTTGTCCCATCAATGTGATCAGCGCGACTTGGCGCAGGTAGGTCGATTTACCCGCCATGTTCGGGCCCGTGACAATGTGGATTTGCGCAACATCCGAATCAAGCGTCGAGTCGTTGGGTACAAACGTGCCACGCGGCACCAACTCTTCCACGACCGGATGACGGCCATCGCGAATATCGAGGGTGTCCGAAGTGTCGATCTTGGGTCGAACGTAATCGTTGGTAGCCGCGACCTCCGCAAACGACAGAAGCGTGTCGACCGTAGCAATCGCCTCCGCTACCGCCTGAATGCGTGCCGCTTCCTGAGCCACCTGTTTGCGCAGCGCAACAAACAGATCGTATTCCAGCGCGTTTAGATTTTCTTGCGCGTTAACGATCTCTTCTTCCCGCGACTTCAATGTCGGCGTAACGTAGCGCTCCGCGTTGACCAACGTTTGTTTGCGCTCGTAATCGTCCGGCACTTTGCTCACATGCGCGTTGCTCACTTCGATGTAGTAGCCGAAAACCTTGTTGTACCGAACCTTGAGATTCGGGATGCCGGTCCGTTCGCTCTCGCCCTTTTGCAAGGTCGCGATCCAATCGCGACCGCCTCGGACCAATTCACGCAACCGGTCCAACTCAGCGTCGTAGCCGTCTTTCATCAATCCACCGTCGTTGACGGTCGCAGGTGGATCATCCGCGATCCCCTCGGCGACCAGAGTTGCCACATCGTCGAGCGGGTCGGAGTCATCGCGAATTGCGGTAAGCAATTCTGAATTGCAGGGCTGCAACGATGACTTTACTTCCGGGATGCGTTGAACGGACTGGCCCAACGCAGCTACATCGCGTGCGTTGCCGGCTTGCGATGTGAGACGCGAGAGCAAACGCTCTAGATCTGCCACGCCTCGTAACCCTTCTCGCAGCCGAAGCCGCGTTTCGGTGTCGTCAACGAGTTCCGCGACAGCATCGTGACGCTGACCGATAGCTTCTACCTCGACAAGCGGGTGCAACAACCAACGACGCAGCATTCGACCGCCCATACTGGTACGTGTCTTGTCCAACACGTTGAGCAATGTGCCTTGGCGGCTCTTGTCCCGCATCGATTCGACCAATTCAAGATTACGTTGCGTATTGCCATCGAGTACAACATATTGCCCCGGCGAATAACGGCGCGGTGGGCGCAGATATGGCGCAGTTTCGCGCTGGGTTTCTTGGATATAGGCAAAGGTCGCGCCGGCACAACGCACGGCTTCCGGTGCATCGTCGAGTTCAAGACCTTTGAGGGTAGCGAGCTCGAACGCGTCCTGAAGTTCACGGCCTGCGAATTCGAGATCGAACGTGTCGTCCGGACGAAGAGTGAATTGAATCGCTGGAAATCGGTTGTTCAATTCTTTGATTTGTTCGGGGTCCATCGTTTCCGGTAAGAGCACTTCCGCCGGCGCCATCCTCACCAATTCATCGTCCACCGATTGTCGTGTATCGCCATTGAGTTGCGCGGCGAGGAACTCGCCCGTTGAGACATCGGCCAACGCCAAACCGCCGCAGCCGCGATCGATCCATATCGCGCCTAAGTAGTTGTTCGATGTTTCATCCAAGAGTTCCGGTTCCGTGAGCGTACCCGGCGTAAGCGTACGAACGACGGCCCGTTTTACAACCCCCTTAGCATCCTTTGGATTCTCGACCTGATCACAAATCGTAACCGTGCGACCGATTTTGAGGAGTTTGGCGACGTACGTATCCACAGATCGAACCGGAACGCCGGCCATGGGAATGCGGCCATTCTTGTCCTTGGAGTCGCCATCTCGCGAGGTGAGGGTCAGGCCGATCGCTTCGGCTGCGTCGATTGCGTCCTCGAAAAAGAGCTCATAGAAGTCGCCCATCCGAAAAAAGAGGAGTGAGTCGCCGCTCTGCGCTTTCGCGTCGATGAATTGCCGTAACATGGGCGTTAGCCGCCCTTGGGCCGCTTCCGCGAGCGTCTTCCACTTGGGGGTCATCCCGGCAGTATAGCAAGCTGGAAGCGCATCGTCGCGCCGGTTGACACAAAAAAAGGCGCGTCTCAAAGAGACGCGCCGAATACACGTGTTCAACGACCAGGAAAGCTAGTCTTCTTTGTGTTCTCCAAGTTCAACGAACTCGATTCGCGCCATTTCAGCCGCATCACCTTTACGATGGCCTAGCTTCAGAATTCGCGTATATCCGCCCGGACGATCTTTGTAATTGGGCGCAACTTCGCCAAACAAGGTCGCAACGGTTTGATTATCCCGTAACGTTGCGATTGCCCGGCGCCGATTTGCGATGGTGTCTTGCTTGGCCAGCGTCACCAGCGGTTCTGCGAAACGCCGCAATTCCTTCGATTTCGCGACGGTGGTTTCGATCGCTTTCTCGCGAATGAGCGCGATGGCTAAGTTCTTCATCGTCGCCTTGCGGTGCGCAGTCGTTCGACCGAGTCGCCGTCCTGATTTTTGGTGTCTCATGGTTCCGTCCGTTCCGTTCGGCCGCTACTATTCCGCGTCAGTTGATCCGCTTTCTTTATCATCATCACCCACAGATGCGGGTTCCAGAATTTCGGCTGTTGGTGTTGGCACTTCAGCCTCGTCAGAGACCGCCGGATCCGCTTCGGGCGAAACGGCGGCGCCGCCACCGTCCCAATCCGCGTGGCTACCGAGTGATAAGCCCATCGTTTCCAACATCGCCTTAATTTCGTCGAGCGATTTCTTTCCGAAATTATGGAATTGAAGCATTTCCTGTTCGGAACGGGAAACGAGTTCACCGATTGTCGCGATGTTTGCAGCCTTGAGACAGTTCGCGGCGCGAACGCTCAATTCGAGTTCTTCCACCGGGCGCGACAACCGTCGAGTCGTTTCCGGGTCTTCCGATTGGTTCACGGCTTCCGCATGTTCTTCTTCGGTGCGTTGTTCAACAAAAATCTGCACGTGATCGATAAGCAGTTTCGCCGCTTCTTCCACCGCTTTTTCAGGGGAAATGGACCCGTTTGTCCATACTTCAAGAATGAGGCGGTCGTAGTCGGTCGTCTGACCGACCCGCGCGTCTTCAACGAAAAAGTTCACCTTGATAACCGGTGAGAAATTCGCGTCGAGATAAAT
>JAJDAB010000066.1 GCA_029262095.1 Candidatus Hydrogenedentota bacterium | reverse complement strand
CGAACTCGATCCGAAATATACAACCCCATTTCTGAACTTAGTCAAACTGGATCTCAAAGCAGGGCGTTTAGACGAGGCCATGCGTGGTTTTAAGAGCATTCTGGTACAAGAACCCCACAGTCCAGGTGCTTTATTGGGAGTGGCGCAATTGTCATTACTGCAAGGCGATCTGAATGAAGCTTTAGAACGTGCGCAACAGGCGCGTACTCATAACCCGGATGATATAGAGTCCAGATTATTTTTAGGCCGACTTTATCGTCGGCAAAGTAGAAATACCGAAGCCCTGCAAGTGACAGAAGAGGCCTTGGCATTACAACCCGAACATACCCAGGGATTATTACTTTTGTCTCGCCTGCAACTCTTACTTGGACAGCTCGAAAAAGCGTCATCGAGTGTCTCATTACTATTGAAGTTACAACCGGAGTCCGCATCGGCGTTATACCAGTTAGCGGCCGTCAATGTCAGCCAGGGGAAGTTGGGTGAGGGACTTGCGATATTGCAGAATCTGCTAAAGAAATATCCGGATAACACAGGAGCAAAAATTGCCTTGTCGAATCTCGAACTGCAAATGGAGATACCTGCCGATAAGAGACAAACATCTTTTTCTCTGGATCATGCTGACAGTAAAGGATCAGATGTTGATGCGCTTATTGTGATTCGCGATTTGATGACCCAGAATAAAATTGATGAAGCATTAATAGCTGCACAAACAGCTGTCAAAAAATTTCCCAAAAGTACAAACGCACTGGCTATGTTAGGAAGTATTTACCGCGCCAAAGGGGATGTGGCTTCAGCAAAACAGATGTTCAATAAAATTCTTTCCCTGAATCCAAACAGTGATACAGCAGACCTTAATCTTGCAGTTCTGGCTATTCAGACTGGCGATCATGAAACTGCCAGGGGACATTACAATAAAGTTATCGCTCGTGATCCCGATCATATCAATGCAAAATTAGGTCTTGCCGCTTTATCAGGAACCGGTCAGGTGCTGCCGTCACTGGAAAAGGTCCATGAGCAACACCCGGATGAAATGCAACCCATTATCCTGTTGGCCCAGATGTATCTGGCAAGGCAGCACATCGATTCTGCAATCCAATTAGCCAACAAAGGATTACAGCGAGAACCTCAAAATGAAAGCCTGTTACAAGTCATTGCGCGTGCACAAATAATTTCCGGTGACCTGGTTAAAGCAGATCAGGCTGTTGATCAATTGCTGAAAATTGATCCTGGCTCTGTGCCGGCCTGGTTGCTCAAGAGTCAAATCACGAAAGTACATAAGTCCTTTGATCAGGGGCGCCAGGATTTACTTAAGGCACTGGAACTTCAGCCGAACAATATACATATCCAGGTGATGCTGGCTGCCCTGGAAATTGATGCCCTTCAGTTTCAAAAAGCGACTTCAATTCTTAACAAGGTGCTCAAAAAAGAACCGACATTAGCCATGGCCTGGATACTGATGGGAGACGCAAATTGGCGCCTGGAAAAACAGCAGCAGGCAGTCGAAAATTATGCTGAGGCCTTTAAACTTGAGAAGACATCGAATAATTCTATAAAACTAGCCAAGGCCTATTGGCTAACGGGAAATACTTCGGGCGCCAAAGACTTACTTGTGAAGTGGCTTAAAACAAATCCCGGTGATGCCAATGTGCACGATGCCTTGGGTGATATGTTAATGGTCAGTGGGGATCATTTGAATGCCAGTAAGGAATATGAAGCGGTTTTAAAAATCCAAAACGACAATGCCGCGGCCATGAATAAGCTGGCACAGGCATATGGCAATCTTGGTGACGATCGTGAACAAGCAATGCTCGAGGGCGCGTATAAAATTGATGCGGGCAATCCTGATATTTTGGACACCTATGGTTGGCATTTAATTAACAAGGGCCAGTTACAACAAGGTATAAAACTCCTTAGAGAAGCTGTAAATTTAGAAAAGCTTGTGCGCAACCCAGCCGATCGCGCAACTACGCGGTTTCGTCTGGCCGAGGGATATCGTAAGAGTGGGGACACAACTTCTGCGCTGAGCGAACTCAAGACCCTGTTGTCATCGGAGATTAAATTTCCAGAACGAGACCTCGCAGAATTAACCTTAATCAGGTTGCAGTAAGTATATAATTGTGGGTTTATGCCCCCTGAGATGACAAATTATGGGACTGATTTTCAGGGTGGATAGACTAATAATAATTCACCCTTTGTAATGTAGTTTTGCTATTATAAACATATAGTTACAGTCATAACTCTAGAACTTTAAGCATTTAATGTTTCTAAGTATTTGTAATATATATACTTTTTAGTTTTTTATGAATTTGAAGCCGGGCGGCCGGCACCACCAGTTGGAACCGGTATCGGGGAGTAAAAGCCATGATTGGAGATAACAGATATTCAGGTAAATTATTCAGAGTTTTGACAGCCCTGTTTATGTTGCCCCTTGGAGCGTGCTCTTTGATGACCGGGGAAGAACCTTCAGCGCTCCCGCAACCCTCCGATGAATATGAATACATTATCGGCCCAGGCGACAGCCTGAGCATTTTCGTGTGGCGTAATCCTGAGCTTTCCCAGGGAGTTACTGTACGTCCCGATGGTAAATTGACAGTGCCACTGGTCGAGGATCTTACAGCCAGTGGTAAGACATCCACAGAGCTGGCCCGGGAAATCGAAACAGTTCTGGCCACCTACATCAAAGAGCCTTTAGTGACGGTCATTGTGGGTGGATTCCAAGGTGTTTACAGCACCCAGGTCCGTGTCCTGGGGGAGGCCACCCAGCCTACGGCTTTACCCTACCGGGACGAGATGACGGCCCTGGATGTGATGATTGCGGTGGGTGGTTTGACTGAATTCGCCGATGGCAACAAGGCTCGTATAGTGCGCAACGTAGATGGCAAACAGTTCCAGTCCCTGGTTCGGCTTGAGGATTTGGTCAGGGATGGGGATATTTCCGCTAATGTTCCTATCGCTCCGGGCGATATCATTATCATTCCAGAAGCCTGGTTCTGATTAATTCAGAGACCAGACTGCGGTAGCGTGTCGAACAGGAATATTCCCTTTGCAGGAGAGCATCACACTTTTACTCATCCAGATCCGAATGATCTGGCGTTTCCGTTGGCTTGCCTTATGTCTTGCGACCCTGGTGAGTTTCGTGGGGTGGATCGGGGTGATGGCACTTCCGGATCAGTTTGAGGTCAGCACTAAGGTCTTTCTCGATACCAGCTCGATGCTGAGGCCTTTACTCAAAGGCCTGGCGGCAGACAACCGCATGCAGGAGGATAGCGCCCGGATGATGCAGCGTACCCTGCTGGTCAGACCCAACCTGGAAGCGGTAGCGCGAAAAACAGATCTGGACTTGAAAGCCAAAACACCGGAAGAATTTGAAGCACTGCTCAATGGACTGGCCAAGCGAATTGTCGTTTCCGGAACCTCCCGGGACAATATTTTTGTCATCTCATACAAGCACTCCGACCCGGAACTGGCCAATAAAGTTGTGGAAGCCATTTTGAATTTGTTCGTAGAGCGTTCCCTGGGTAAGAGTCGCCAGGACACGGGCAAGACCAAGCTGTTCATCGACAAGCAGATTGCCGAGTACGAATCACGTTTGACGGCGGCGGAATCCCGACTGAAGGAGTTCAAGCAGCAGAATGTCGGCATGATGCCCCAGGATGGGCAGACCTACTATTCGCGAATGCAGGCGGCGGCGAGCAATTTTTCCTCTGCCAAGTTGGCATTGGAAGAAGCCACTCGTCGGCGTGATGAATTCAAGCGCCAGATTGAAGGTGTTGAGCCACTCTTTGAAACTGAGATTGGGGTTCAGAATACGCGGGCTTTCATCAAACATCCGCTGGATGGGCGTATCGCCGCACTCGAGACCCAAATTGATCAGTTACTGGTGCAATACACTGAAAAACACCCGGATGTTGTCTCCTCAAAAGGAATTATGGAGGGCCTGAAGAAACAGCGCGAGGAGGATATAAAGAACAATCCTCCTCCAGCACCCGTACAATCTGAAAGCAGCGGGCAATCTGAAAATCAGGTCTACCAGGAAATAAGCCTGGCTTTAGGCAATGCGGAAGCTGAAGTCGCGGCATTGGCGGCTCGCAGCAAGGAATATTCGCGCAGGGAACAGGAATTGCGGAAACTGGTCGACACCATACCGCGAATTGAGGCTGAACTGGCGCGCCTGAATCGTGACTATGAGGTCAATAAGCGCAACTATGATGAATTGGTGAAACGCCGGGAATCCTTGAGTATCTCTGAACAGGCAAGTCAGACCAGCGACAGCGTCAAGTTCAATATTATCGAGCCACCCCGGGTGCCGCTGGTGCCCACCGGGCCCAACCGCCCCTTATTCAGTACGGTTGTAATCATTGCCGGACTTGGGCTTGGCGCCGGCCTGGCCTGGCTGCTGGCCATTCTACGCCCGACCATCTATACCAAAGAAGAAATCGAGCAGCTGTTCCAGATACCGGTCATTGGTACGGTAACCAGGATTTGGACTCCGGCAGAAGTTTTTCGTCGCCGCGTAGATGTCTTCGCCTTCACCTTCGGAGGAGTAATTCTGGCGGGAATTTTTGCCGGGGTAGTGATGGTGGAAATGGGACATCCTGAATTATTACTGAAAGCCCGGCAATTTCAGTTCGCTGATCAGATCAGCAGCTTTGTAGATAATTTGCTATGAACATCATTGAAAAGGCCGTCGAAAAGCTTGAAAAGGAATTGGAGGCGGAACTGGCCACCAAGCCTGTTGACGATGTTGATACCAATGAGGATTTTGCCTCGGACGTCACCCTAGTCAACACAGCACTGTCTGAGGCTGCAGAACAAAATGCTAAGCCCGAATCGGTACCGGTACCGGTAGGTCGCGTTAGCGCTAAACCCAAAGCCAACGCCAATAGCAAAAGCCGCTACATAGAACTGGACCTGCATAAACTGTCTGCCAAAGGTTTTCTGACTCCGGAGAAGGCACAAACCCTCACTTCCGAAGAACTGCGTATTATCAAACGCCCATTGTTACGCCGTGCTGCGGTGGGTACCCCTGATTTCGTAGAAAATGGCAACCTGATCATTCTCACCAGCTCTCTGCCGGGCGAGGGTAAAACCTTCAATTCCGTTAATCTGGCCATGAGTATCGCTATGGAAGTTGATCGCACCGTATTACTGGTGGATGCGGATGTCATGAAGTCAGATGTCTCCAGAACTTTTGGTATCGAGAACGAGCCGGGGCTGTCTGATTATCTGAAAGGCGAGGAAACTGATCTATCCAAATTATTACTCAGAACCAATGTTGAAAACCTGACACTGCTACCGTCGGGACCTCATTACAGTAAATTGACCGAAATGTTGGCAAGTCAGCAGATGCGCAAGTTGGTCGACGAACTGGCCAACCGTTATCCGGACCGAATTATTCTCTTCGATTCGCCGCCCCTGCTCGCCACCAGTGGTGCCAGTGTCCTCATCAGCCTCATGGGGCAAATTCTGATGGTGGTTGAGGCCGTGCGTACGCCGCAATCAGCGGTTCGTGAGGCACTGCGCCATATCATCGACCTGCGCAAGGTCAGCATATTGTTCAACAAGCAGCGCAGCTTCCGTGGATCTGGTTACGGATATGGATACGGTTATGGCTACGGCTATGGCTCGGGCTATGGCAAAGATGTCAAGAGCGATTAACGGGCATTTGCGGATGATATTTAGACACCCCAGAGTGCTGCATAAACTATCCGATATAATTATCGTCGTATCCTTGATTACGGCTTCCCCGATGCTATGGGCAGGTGAATGGCGTTTCACACCCCGGGTTACCAAGCAGGAAACTTTTTCCGACAATATCAACCAGGCTTCTTCAAGTGCTGCACATAGCGACTATGTAACCCAGGTAACTCCTGGAATTGGCATCACGGGCACCGGCGCAAAGCTGTCCATGAATTTTGATTATGCTGTGGATTTACTGCATTACCTGCATGGAACAAGTAGCAATTCTATCGATCACCGTTTACAAACTTCGGCTAATGCGGAGCTATTGGATGAGTTTTTATTCCTGGATTTAAATGCCTCCGCTGGACAGCAGAACACCAGCAGCACCGGTACTTTAGCTACCGATAATCTGACGGTCAGTTCCAATACGAGTAATTTTCTCACCTACGATATCAGTCCGTTCCTGCGCCACCGCCTGGGCAAATATGCAGATTCGGAAATTCGCTATCGACGTCAGCAGGCGAACAATGGCGGCGGCTTCGATACCGAAGTCAATACTATGAGCTTGAACCTGTCGAGTGGACGCTTCTTCAGCAGCTTGCCCTGGACGGTGTCAGCCACTGAGAGTAAAAACAGCAACAGCGACAATACCTCGTCCACCTTTCGCAATGTAGATACCTCGGTAAGATATAATTTCTCCAGACGCTACGGAGTGCGGCTGAATGTAGGTTACGAGGACAACGATATCAGTAGCACCCGCGGCAGTACTCGGGGTCTGACCTGGGGGTTAACTGGAACCTGGACGCCTACACCACGAACGAATTTCGAGGCAGGGTACGAAAGCAGATTTTTTGGCAACAACTTCAATATTCTGGCCACACATCGCATGCGCCGATCGATCTTCAATCTAAGCTATTCCGTTGATGCCACGACCTCTGCGAACCAGCAACTGGAATCAACATTATTCCCACTCGTGGATGCCTTCGGAGAACCCATTGTTAATCCCGGCGTGAACGATCCCAATATTCCAATCAACCGGGTCAGTATCGGTAGTGACGTGATCATCACCACACGACTGGATGCCGGACTCAATATGCGTGGCCGGCGCAGCAACTACGGCATCAGCATCTTTAATGAAGAGCGCGATTTTGAATCAGGCGCGGGGAGTGAACAGGTGTATGGCATGCGTGCTTCGGCGTCGAGGACCTTATCGCGAAGAAATTCCGCGAATATCGGTTTTAACTGGCAGATCAACCAGCAGGCAAGTAACGTCGAGGATACTCAATGGGACATTAACCTCGGCTACACCCACACCTTCAGCCAGGAAATCTCCACCAGCATGAATTACCGACATTCCGAGAATAGTTCCACTGGGCCAGGCAGCGGCTTCAAGGAAAACCGGATCAGCGCCAATCTGAACTGGTTGTTCTGATATGTACGAGGATTTCTACAATCTTAGTCATAAGCCCTTCCAACTCAGTCCCGATCCGAGGTTCTTCTTCTACAGTAACGGCCACAAACGGGCCCTCGCTTACTTGCGTTATGGTATCAAGCAGGGCGAGGGCTTTATTATTATTACTGGTAACGTGGGTACCGGTAAGAGCACTCTGGTGAGCATGCTGTTCAAGATGCTGGCCAAGGAAAATGTGGTAGGCGCCCAGGTCGTAACGACCCAGATGGGTCCCGATGACCTTTTGCGGATGGTGTCGGCCGGCTACGGTTTACCCTACTCGCGTATCAGCAAGGCGGTGATGCTCAAAAGCCTTGAAGAATATTGTCGTGCCTGTGTGCAAGAGGGTAAGCGGGTATTATTAGTGGTTGACGAAGCGCAAGCCCTGCCTCCCCGGGCTATCGAAGAGCTGCGCATGCTCTCCAATTTTCAATACAAAGGTCGTTCTTTATTTCAGAGCTTTCTGCTCGGACAGCGCGAGTTCCGCCAGACCATGCGCTCAAAAGGTTTTGAGCAACTTCGCCAACGGGTCATCGCCGCCTATCATCTGAAACCCCTGGATGCGATAGAAACCCGCCAATATGTCGAACACCGCTTGAGTGTCGCCGGCTGGAATGATGATCCTAAAATTGACAGTAATATTTATCCTGGGATCCATGAGTTTTCCCAAGGTGTGCCTCGCCGGGTTAATACTCTGTGTGATCGACTGTTATTATTTTCCTATTTAGAGAATCAACATCATGTCGGTATGGAAGCACTGGAAGCCGTGACCGCCGATATTATTGAAGAACATGGCGGTGGTGATGATGATTTCGATGGCGAGCCGAGTCTGGAAGGTGCCCCGTCACTGGTCATTCCCAACTCCACAGGGAAGGCTGCGAAGGCTGCCCAGATCAGAATAGATACCGACAACGCTCGTCTCAGCGAGATGGAGAACTCCGTCTCCGCCCTGGCAACCATGCTCAAATCGGAAATGGCCCAACTCCGAGAATCACTTGAAGATAAGAAAAAGCCCGCGCCAACATCTTCGGAAGAGACAAGCGATTGATCGACCCCTGGATACAATTTGCACTGCAAATAAACGTAGGATGTGGTGAGCAAAGCGAACCGCATCAACCACACCCAGGAAATCCAGGTGCTACAAGATTCTCGACTATTTATCTATGTGTGATTGGCCCACGGACTAGATCCTTCAGAGTTTCTGTATAAACAGAATTATGATCTTGATATGAATCTCATCCCTGTCATTCTCGCCGGTGGTTCCGGCACACGCCTGTGGCCCCTATCCCGTGAAGGCTATCCAAAGCAACTACTCAACCTGCAAGGTTCCAACACCCTGTTGCAGGACACCCTGAGCCGACTCGACGGTTTCCGCTATGAGTCGAAAACTGAATCCGCAACCTTTGCAGCGCCAATCGTTGCCTGTCAGGAAGACATGCGGTTTTTAGTCCTGGAACAACTGTCAGCTCTGGGGGGGCAACAACAACGATTAATCCTGGAACCCGAAGCGAAGAATACAGCTCCAGCGCTAACTTGCGTGGCAATCGACTGTCATGAAAGACACTCCGATCCGATCATGCTGGTAATGCCAGCTGATCATGCCATCAGCGACAGCGCTGCCTTCCAGAGCGCCCTGCACGATGCGATTGATGCGGCAGCACAGGGGTCCGTGGTGACCTTTGGTATTCCGCCTCAGGGTCCGGAAACCGGCTATGGTTATATCCGCCGGGGTACTCCAGCAACGGATATCGGCAAGTCGGCTTTCAATGTGGCTGGTTTTTATGAAAAACCTGATGCGGCCAGTGCCCAGGAGTATCTGGACAGTGGCGAGTACTACTGGAATGCTGGAATATTTATGCTCAGGGCTTCGGCCTGGCTCCAAGCTCTTGAACGCTTCAAGCCGGAAATCCTCAGCAATTGTCAGAATGCAGTAGCTAATGGAAAACTGGACGGGGCTTTTTTCCGTCTCAATGCAGCAGACTTTGCAGAGTCTCCGGCTGATTCCATCGACTACGCGGTTATGGAGCATCTGGCGGATAATTCCAAAGCGCTGGTGGTAATTCCCGTTGAAATGGGTTGGTCCGATGTTGGCTCCTGGCCGGCACTGATGAAGCTTGGCAACGAAGATGCCGATGGCAATGTTATCCAGGGAGACGTGCTAGCCGAAGACACCCGTAACAGCTTGCTCATCTCCCCGGATCGACTACTGGCCACTTTGGGGATTGAAGATTTAATCGTAGTTTCCACTCCGGACGCTTTATTGATTGCACATAAAGACGCGTCTCAGGATGTGCGCAAGATTGTCGATCGGCTG
>JAJDAB010000065.1 GCA_029262095.1 Candidatus Hydrogenedentota bacterium | reverse complement strand
CCTTCCGGATTTCGTGGTGGCGACGTCCTCACATTCCGGAAGGGGCAAAGCCGTCTCAGGTGGAAGCCGGTTTGGATTCCTCTACGGTACCGCGCAAGATTTCTCCAAGGATCAACTTGAGGAACTCTATCCGACCCAAGACGTATTCCTCGCGAAGTACGACGAAGCGCTTGAGAAATCCGTCGAAGAGGGAATGGTACTTGATGAAGATGCGCCCAAGCTTCGCGAAGCGGCTCAATCTTGGTCAGCGCAACTGAAGTGACGAGTTAGCGAAAATGATGGCATGGCCAATCGGTTCGAGGCGCGGTCAGGCCTCCAGCTTCAACCAAATCTCTCGCTATGCGCTCTGTGTCCTCTGTGGCTTGATAATTTGCTCCAGCCTGTTCGTTGGGGCCGGTTGCTCGGACAGGTCCCACTATGCGAATGAGATAAGCCCGGGATTGATGTATATCTCCCGTCTGTATACGAGTGGTCGATATACCACCGTGCATGCAGACTTGAATCAAATTAGGTGCCAATTTCATTGGAAGGACGACAATGGAAACCCGTTCGGAACGATTGCTGCACTGCCGGAATTTGACTTCGCGACCAACGGCAGCATCTACGAGCCCGGCCAGATTCCAACCGGGTTGTACATCGAATCGGGAGAGACCCTAATCCCGCTCAATCTCGATCAAGGCAAAGGAAACTTCTTTCTGAGGCCGAACGGCGTCTTTGCAATAGGCAGCGCTGGAGCGACTATAGTCGATGCCGCTGAATACGAACCCGAAACAGCCGAATCCGAATTCGCAGTTCAGTCGGGACCGCTCTTGGTAAAAAACGGCAAGATACACCCAGCGTTCAACGCTGACAGTGACAACCGTTACATCCGAAGCGGCGTCGGCGTGCAGTCCCCAAATCGAATCGTCTTCGCGCTATCAAAAGAGCCCGTAACATTCCACGAATTCGCCACCTTCTTTCGTGAAAGTGTGGGCTGTGAAAACGCGCTGTACTTGGATGGGGCGATATCGACATTCGCGTACCGCGATTCCGAGCCACCTGCTCAGCCAACACCGTATGCAACAATGATCACACTGATCGCATCGGTGGAATAGCCTCAACGGGCGTAGGCGTCATCATTTCGGTGCATCATAGACTGGCCGCCTCATTGGGCGACACCCAATCATTCGTAAAACCCTTCCAATCGCCATCGGCTTTCAGGGCACCCGCGATTGTGCGCATGCGCGTCAATACAGACTGCAGCGGTCCGCAACCAACCGATACTCTTCGTACGCCAATATCCTGCAACTCGCCTGCGCTTGGCAGACCCGGCAATGCGTACACATTCAATGGAAGAGGGACTTCATTAACCACGGTTTGAATCTCACGTGAATCGAGTATTCCCGGAGCAAACAGACCGTCAGCGCCAGCTTCGGCGAAGAGTTGTCCCCGGCGAATCGTCTCCGCTAGGCGATTCGATCCTTCTGGCATTCCACCCAGGTAGACATCGGTACGTGCGTTGATGAAGAGCGGATAGCTAATCTCATTGCACATTTTGCGGATACCTTTGATGGTTCCTACGGTCAGCCCTTCAGGCTGGAGTATGCCCTCGTTCACGCCGTCTTCCAAGTTGATACCGCACGCGCCGACCTCAATCGCGTTGCGCACGTTCGCACAAATTTCTTCCGCGGAAGTACCGAATCCAGCTTCAATATCGAAACTCACTGGAATCGACACGGACTGCGCAACGCGTTGGCAGGCGTCGAGGAATGTAGGCCACGGCAATTCTTGGCCCGAAGTACGACCCATGCTCCACGCCATGCCAGAACTGGTGGTTCCAATCGCTGGGAATCCCTCCGCCGCGAAGACGCGCGCGCTCAAGGCATCCCACACACCAGGCAGCACGAGAATCTCGTTACGCTCGTGCAACGCCCGAAATGACTTCGCGTGATCCACGTTCATCATCCGAATCTCTCCTCGCCTTCAAGCCCAGTGCAGACTATACCGCCGGGCTCCTGACACCGTTATGACAACAACATTTCGGGACCCGTGCGACTCGTTGACAGCATCCCTTGCCGACCGCCATACTATTGACTTGAATTTCGGCGACGATTCCGTCGTCTGGACTTCTATCGACACGTAACCGGCCCGTGCTGCGCCGGAACCCTTGAGTAGGAGATGGACAATGTACCGCATGTTTTCCGCCCGTCTGGTTGCGGGCTTGATTGTGGCCGTAGGAGTAGGCGCGTTCGGCGTCCAGGCCGACGAAGAAATCAAGATTGAGTTGCCAGAGCCGTATTACGGCGGCACGCCACTCGACTATTTTGGCTCCAATCTCGAAGAGCCAACCTACAAAAAACGCGATCCCTTTATGGCACCCGCGGGCACGACCAACGTCGCGAAGGGAAAGACCGTAACGAGCAGCGCCGGAAGTACCAACTTTGGGAAACTCGAGCAGATCACCGACGGCCTCAAGGAATACCAGGAAAAGTATGTCGTTGAATTGCCCAAGGGACACCAGTGGATTCAAATCGACCTCGGCAAACCCAGTGCGATTAGCGCGATTGTGGTGTGGCACTTCCACGCCGCCGAACGCGTCTACTTCGACACAGCGATCAAGGTTGCCGACGACGCCGAATTCACGAAAAATGTCCGTGAAGTCTACAACAACGATCACGATAACTCCGCCGGCGCCGGCAAAGGCAAGGACAAAGAGTACATCGAGAAAAACGAAGGCCGGTTAGTCGACGCCAAGGGCGAAGTCGCTCAGTTCGTTCGGTTGTACAGTAAAGGCAACACGTCGGACGACACGAACCACTACGTCGAAGTCGATGTCTACGGTATCGCCGCGAAATAGTTTGTGCTCCCAAAGGTTTATCTAGTCGCGACTGAACTGGGCCGAACTCATAGCGCAACAGCTAAACATCCCCCTAATTCCCCCTTCGAAGGGGGACCAAGGGGGGATGTTAACCCGCTATCCATTGTGACTGACTTCGCGCTGCACTCCAGAGCGAGTACATCCAACGATCCGAACAAAGATATAATCCCGCGGGGCGCACCACACAGCGCCCCGCGTTTTTTGTGCCTATGAATCTTGACCGCATCGCCATAGCTGCTGTACTCATCGTTGCCGCGATCACGTTGGCAACGCGGCTCGTTGCATTGGACGCACGTCCCATGCACGGAGACGAAGCCAATCAGGCCCACAAGACCGGCGTTCTCATCGAAGGCGGGGGCTACCAGTACGATCCGCACGAGCACCACGGCCCGACGCTCTATTACCTCGCACAACTCTCGGCCAAGGTGCGCGGTGAACAAACATTCTCGGAAACGAGCGAAGCGACCTATCGAATCGTCCCGGTTCTCTTCAGCGTAGTAGCCGTTCTACTGCTGCTTCTCGTACGCGACGGTGTTGGCAACGGTCCAATCATCTGGGCTGCATTGTTCGCTGCGATTTCTCCCGCGACCGTCTTCTACAGCCGGTACTTCATCCAGGAAACACTGCTCGTATGTTTCACGTTTGCACTCATCGCCTTCGGCTGGCGCTACTATCGAAGCGGCCATTGGGCATGGGCCGTAGCGGCGGGTCTGTCGCTCGGCCTGATGCACGCGACAAAAGAGACCTTCCTAATCGCCGTCATGGCTATGGCTGCCGCGATGGCAGGTACAATCGCAATGGACCGTCTACGCAACAACGAAAAAGATTCCAACGAATCACAACGGGGAAAACTCGCCATCCCCGCGGCGCTACTGATCGCCGCGGTCGTATCAGCAACTCTTTTCTCTTCGTTCTTTACCCATCCACGAGGGATTCTCGACTCCGTTTTGACCTACACGAGCTATCTCGGCCGCGCGGCTGCCAGCGATGCGCAACCGGGCGGCGCCGAATGGCATGAGAAGCCATGGTACTTCTACCTCTCGCTCCTCGCGTACACCAGGAAACCCTTCGGACCCGTGTGGACTGAAGGCCTTATCCTCGGACTCGCCACAGTTGGTGCCATCGCTTCACTGATACGACGCGACGTGTCGCCGTTGACCCGTTTCCTAACGATTTACACCGTTGTCATCATCGCCGTATACAGCGCGATTCCCTACAAGACGCCTTGGAATGCGCTCAGTATGTTGCACAGTTGCACATTACTCGCGGGCGTCGGTGCGGCAACACTGGTTCAAGCGGCGAGAGTGCTACCCCTTCGCGTCGCAGTCTCCATCGCGATTATCGTCGGCACGTATCAATTGGGAACCCAGGCGTACGACGCAAACAACGAGTTCAGTGCCGACCCTCGCAATCCGTACGTTTACGCGCACACCTCTACTCAAGCCGTCCGCGCCGGGGATCGGGTCCAAGAACTAGCCCAGAAACATCCGGATGGAAACGAATTGCTGGTTCGTGTAGTGCTCCCCAATGGCGACTACTGGCCGCTACCGTTCTACCTGCGCGCCAACGAAAACGTTGGATACTGGAGCCAAGTCCCGGAGGATGTTGACGCGCCAATCGTTATTTCCGCGCCAGCATTTCAAGGGGCAATTAACGAACGATTCCAAGACGACTACGAACTGTCTCATTTTAGTTTGCGCCCGGGCGTGATACTGCTCATGTATGTAGAGCGCGATTTGTGGAACCGGTTTATGGTGGACCGTCTGTGACCAAAATGCACCTGGGCGACACGCCATACGGCATGTCGCCCAGTCAGTCCGCAACCGGTCAATTATGAGACCGTCGTGCAGCCCGCCCACGGTTTCCCGCGAGCAATAAATGTTTACAACGTTACGAAAAAAAGCTTCTTACAGATTTATGATTCCGTAGCGTCCTCGAAATATTTGTACCATGCTTTTTTCGATTTTGCAGCCCCATTCGAGTATGCATTGAATTACCTATAGTAAACGCCCGGCAATCCTGCTAACTACCTTCGCGGCAACCGTTTTTGACCATCTTCGGCGTACGGTGATATCATTAAAACGAGCACATATACAGGACGTGGGGACATGACACAGACAATTACGATACAGGCGGCGGAGAGTCCGGAAGAAACCTTGGCGCTGATGCGCGCCAAGCTGGAACGGGTCATGCCAGCCGCCGAGATTGAGCTAAAAGCCGATCTCGCATTTCAGATCAATCAGCTCAAACGCGAAATGAACGCGGTCATTCTTGGGCATAACTACATGGAGCCTGCCCTCTATTGCTCCGTACCCGATTACGTCGGCGATTCACTCGAATTGTCCCGCGTTTCCGCCGAAACCGAGGCGGATACCATCGTATTCTGCGGTGTCCAATTTATGGCCGAAACGGCGAAGATTCTGAGCCCGGATAAGACGGTCTTGATTCCATCGCAGAAGGCCGGGTGTTCGCTCGCCTCCGGTATCACGCCCGGCGACATTCTCCACCTACGCGAACGATATCCCGATGCCGTCGTGGTGACGTATGTGAATACCTATGCCGCCACAAAAGCGGAATCCGATTACTCCTGCACGTCCGGTAACGCGGCCAAGATGGTCCGCCATCTAATCGACCAGGGCCATAAACAAGTCATGTTACTGCCCGACGAATTTCTCGCACGCAATACCGCGTTGGAGCTTGGCGTACCGTATGTGCAAGCCTCAAACGAGGATGCGCCCACCGCGCCGGAAACGGCAATCATCGGTTGGACGGCGCGGTGCGAAGTGCACGACGAGTTTCGGGTCGAAGACGTCGAAAACGCACGCAAACAGTTTCCGGAAGTCACCGTGTTGGCGCATCCAGAATGCCGCCCGGAAGTAGCCGAAATCTCTGATGTCGTCGGCAGCACGAAACAGATTCTCGAATATATCGACACCCACGACGCGAACCAGCTCTTGTTGTTGACCGAGTGCGCGATGGGTGACAACGTCGCGGCCGAGTATCCGGAGAAAGAGATTCTGCGCATGTGTAGCGTGCGCTGCCCGCATATGAACCAAATCACGCTCGAAGATACGCTCGAAGCGCTGCAAAAAGTGCAATATGCCGTCGAATTGGACCCGGAAATCATTGAGCGCGCCCGGACTCCGATCGACCGGATGCTGTCGATAGGGTAGCCCGGCGATTTGCCGCTGGAATTTCAGCGACTCTAAGTGCGTTACCTAGAATGGCTTGCGCAATTGGCCACCCGGAGGTGACATAATGCAATACTTTAAGAGCAGCCAGCCGGTTCCCGGAAAGGGATTCGCCTGGACCTTCTACGAATGTGACGATAATCGCGGCATCCAGCGCTATTTGACTTTTTTCACCGAAACGGGCGAGGTCAAGCGTGTAAGCGATCCGGTCGTTAAAGAACTTTACGACGGCGCGAACTTGATGGACTCCTCATTGGAGGAGCTTGAGTTGCACTGGCCCGCTGATAGCGGTGAAAGTGCATCATCGACGCCCCAAGCGTCATCGGGAAATTCGTCATCCGGCGGTACGGGATTCAAGACGTTCAGTGCCGATATGACCGTCGGCGAAGCGATGTCCATGCACCCGCGCGTATCGGAAGTATTCGCCGCATTCCATCTCGGTGGATGTTCCAGTTGTGGCATCAGTCAAATTGAAACGGTCGGTCAAGTTTGTGGCGCCTACGGCGTCGACCTCGAGACCTTGTTGGAAGTCCTCGACGGATTGATGGATAAAGAACCGGAGCCGGAAGCGGCTTCCTCGTAATCCCGGAGCACGATCATGGCTGAGACAGAAACGGCACAGCAACCTACGAAACAAATTGTAAGTGCGACCGACGGCGCGATCGTCGAGCTCAAACGTTTACTCGATGCCGAGAGCGATGTCGACGGCGTCCGGCTTGGCGTGAAAGGCGGTGGCTGTTCGGGGTTGTCCTATTTGCTCGAATTCTCTAAAGAGCAGGAACGCGATAACATCGTTGAACAAGGCGGCATCCGCTTTCTGATGGATCGCAAGTCGACCATTTACCTCAAAGGCATTGTGCTCGACTACAAAGAGGGGCTCGAAGGAAAGGGATTTGTCTTCACCAATCCCAATGCGACCAGCACCTGCGGCTGCGGCGAGTCCTTCAGCGTTTGATCTCCTCTCCATTGTTGCGCATTCGGCAATGACCGTAAGAACCCTCAATTCCACCGTTGACGCCGAGGTTCTGAGCGTACGTGAACGCGTCGGCCTCTGGTTGCGCGACACGCACACCTTCGTTCGTATGACCGGCCCGGATGTGGCCAAGTGGCTGCAGACCCAGACCTCTAACGATGTCGTAGCCCTCGAGTCCGGCGGCGGCCATGCCAACGCGCTGCTCGATCGCAAGGCAAGGTTGCAAGCCCATTTCACCGTCCACCGCTGGGAAGATGAATACTGGCTTATCGTCGGGGGCCAACAAGCGCCTCATCTGCTCGACACCCTCGATCAGCACCTCTTCCTGGAAGACGTCACGATTGAAGATAACGGGGACGCCGTCGATCAATTGTTAGTGCAGGGACCCCGTGCGACCGCGTTTCTCGCGTCGATGTTGGATACCGCCGACGCCATTGGGTCCGACTACCTCCCTGGTGCGGCGTATGCTTGTCATCCCCTTGAGTTGCTCGGCCATGAAGTGCTCGCGTTCCGGATGTCGGATACCGGCGAGGACGGATTTCTACTCGTAGCGGCAGTGGGAGAGGGGCAACTGCTGTTGGATGCCTTGATCGAGACCGGGATCGCCTTTGCACCTGCAGTTATTGGGCCGGAAGCGCAGGATATCCTCCGCATTGAAGCAGGGATTCCGCGATTTGGTCTCGATATGGACCGCGAAAACCGGTTGCCCGAAACCACCCTTGAGCGCGACGCCGTCAGCTACGAAAAAGGCTGCTACCTAGGCCAAGAAGTCGTGGCTAAGTTGCGTACCTACAGCTCTGTACGTCGCGCGCTCACAGGACTCGCGTTCTTGCGCGACGCGTCTGGCACGCCGAAACGGGGCGAATCACTGTTCGTAGACGGAAAACAGGTCGGCGAGATGCGAAGCGCCACATTTTCGCCGACGTTGGGTTATCTCATCGGTATGGCGTATCTCGATCGCGATCACCGTGACCCCGAATCGGAACTTACATTTACGTGCGACTCGCTCCCGAACGCCGCGATCGCCACCGTGCGCGTACTTCCGATCTACGAAGCGGAAAGTCGGGGCGATCGCGCGCACCGTTTGTACGATGAAGCGTTGTCCGTATTCGAACAGGATGAACAGGATCAAGATGCTTCTGCGATTGACCGTCTGCGCGAAAGCATTTTGCTCGAACCCGAATTTGAAGACGCCTACGAGGCGCTTGGCGTAATCCTGCACCGACATCATCGTGTCGACGAAGCCATTCACTACATGAAAAAACTCGAAGCCCTCAATCCAGACTGCTTAATGGCACACACCAATCTCTCCGTCTTCTATGTTGCAAAGGGCATGATCGATGAAGCCGAAACCGAGAAGGCGAAAGCGGCCGTTCTACAGATCAAGCACACGCGCGACGAACGCAATGCAGAAGAAATCGCCGCCGCGGAGCGCGAACGAATTCGGCGCGACGCGGAGGAACGAATCGGTATGTTCGAAGAAGTGCTCGAAATCGATCCCGACGATTCCTTGGCTACCTTCGGGATGGGCTCCGCGCACATGCAGCTCAACGCGTATGAAAAGGCCGTGCCATTCCTCGAGCGTGCCACTGAACTCCAGAAGGATTACTCCGTGGCCTTCCTCAATTTGGGGAAGTGCCTCGAGTTTCTCGGGCGCGACAAACTCGCCATGGACGCCTATCGCCGCGGGATCGCCGCAGCGAACCGCAAGGGTGATTTGATGCC
>JAJDAB010000064.1 GCA_029262095.1 Candidatus Hydrogenedentota bacterium | reverse complement strand
AATTACATGAAATTTAGAGCTCTAGCGCCGGTTCCGGCAATTCGCGATTGATTTCATCAATGCGATAGCCGAATCCCGGCGTTTCGGTCTTGGAAAGAAACACTTGTCCATTGCGGCGTTGGTATAGGCCCGGATGCACCGCCGCTTCGGGAATGGAGGCATCCGGATAAAACTGCATGCTGTTTGTCTCCACGCCCATGATCGTGCCCGCGTGCGTGGCGAGTTGAATATGGGGGAGTTGCGCGAGCATCGGATTGGTTAGGTCTTGAACCATTAACGCCATTCCATGTGCTTTCGCCCAACACATCGACAAAAGTGCTCCGGTCTGCGTCTTACACGTCTTGAGCGCGACGCCGGTCCAACCCAATTCCCGGCCCAGCCGAACCAGCCGCCAGTCGTGTGCACTCTCGTCCATGAACAACGGTTTGCGCTCAGCCACGCTGTGCACATCGATTCGATTCTCTTCCAGGTCATATGGAAAAGGCTGTTCAACATAGAGTATTCGAGCGAACATCTTTGGTTCATCCCGCGCGAACTGATCGAGAATATCGTTCACGTACGCGGGGTCCGACACCATACAATTGAAATCCGTGCTCAAGTGTTCGACCCCCGTCTCCACCGCGATGTTGCCGACATGCCGCAATCGGTCGTAATCCCAATCCGCGTCATCGCCACGCAACTTTATCTTCAAACAGTTCAACCCGTCCCGCGCGATCCAATCCCTGAGCAAGATCGGATGTCCGTCATCGGGTTCATCGCCTGTAAGGTCTTCCGGCTCCAAGGGGTCCAGCCCGCCGACGAGGTGCCACGCGGGCAAAGACTTGGGCGCGTTCTTTACCAGGAAATCTGATGGGTATTTACCCACGAAAGAAACAGCGTCGATCGCGGGTTCAATAAATGAGGACAAATCGCGGGGAAGATGTTCGCGAGAATACAATTCGTAAATCGGTCGTTTCAGCGCCTGCCCATACGCATCGTGCAGCGCAATATCAAAGGCCGAGCAGCACACTAGTGCCGCCAACCAAGGCATTGGCTCGGTCCGATCTGCATTGAACGTGTCCCGTAATTGCGGTAGTTCGTGCTCGATAAATGCGTGACCGACCGCAATCGGATGCCCCGACTCATCAAAATTGGCCCACGCCTTGGCCAGTAGCGCACAGAATTCTTTAAGCGCAGCATGCCGCGGTTCATACGCGCCGACGCTGGGCCAGACCCATTGAACGCTCAGTGGTGTTTCGCCCCAACCTTCGACAAGCGTTCCACTAGGACTTTCCACTGCCAAGCGAACACGCGCACACGTCACGCTCGTCGTAACCTCCGGTCCAAACTTTAGCGGGACACGCGTCTTAACCGGCAAGAAATAGAGCGCGCATCCACGCGGGGTAACAGTCACGAGTGCATGATCTCCTAGACGGCTCGGCGAGACATCCGCTGAGCCGACGTCGTTAGTCTTTTATGAGCACGCCCAAATTTAGCACCCGGAAATATTCGGAATAACCTGAGCCTGGCACGGACAATTCGTTATAGAGTCGCGTCACACCCGGCGCGGAATCGACATCGTGCAGCGCGACGAGTCCGCCACTGATGACATACGGAGTCCACAGTGCAAAATCACTCATGACGCCGTCATAGGAATGATCGCCATCGATAAAAAGTAGGCGAATGGGATCGTTCCATTGGCTCGCGGCATCAACTGAATGTGCTTGAATCGCGTCCACGTAGCTCGCAACATCCATGCGCGAGATATTCTTCTGAAATCGGTCGAACGTCGTCCCCTCGGACATGAGAATTTCACTCTCGGCAGCTTCGCCGGATTGATGTTCCGGTGACCCTTCGAAATGATCGACCGCCCATACCTTTTCCCGGCCAGCCGCTTTTGAGCCTCGGGCAAGCCAACAGGTCGACAGCCCCATGAAACTGCCGATCTCGACGATCGAGCCCGTCCCTGGCCCGTCTTGTGCAAGTAGGTACAACGAATACCCTTCAAAACTCGACAGAAACCCCTCGACATCCTTTAGTTCTGTCGCGGTATGCGCGCACTGAGCGACGGCGTGGAGCTTTTCGTTGATGCTTTCGATCGACATGGCGGAGTCTTTCAATATCGGTGGATTCGACTCCACAATGCGGTATCAGCGATATCTGTGTGTTGAGTAAAGAATGGATGTCGGGCGATTTATTTAGAATATAACAAAGCGATACCTCACAACGCAGCCCACAATTCAACGCGGTTATCACGATCGGACCGGAAAAAGAGGAAATTTGTCCCGGGAATATTGTATGCTTTAGATGGCACAAGATTGCGCCTAGTGCTTTGGGAATAAGGGGTTACGGTGCCTTGTTGACTCTAAATGATGGCGCGGCAGGTATCGGATCGCGCGCACCCTGCGGATTCCCGTTCCAAACGGTCATTTGACTACCGAAATGAACTGGGTGGACACGCGCTTAGTTAAGAAGTGCTCGTCGCGCAAAGCGATGGGCCAAACCAAGTGAGGCAATACCATATGAGCGACCATGACGTATCGATAGGCGACGCCGAATACGCCGGTACGCGTGTCGAGCAAAGTAACCGTCAGGTGGCTGATCTCGCCAATCAAGAATACAAATATGGATTCGTCACGGACCTCGAAGCGGATACATTCGAACCGGGGCTGAACGAAGACATCGTTCGACGGCTCTCCGCGATCAAGGGCGAACCCGAATGGCTGTGTGAATGGCGTTTGAAAGCTTTTCGCCATTGGCTTGAATTGGAAGAACCCGACTGGGCGAACGTGTCGTATCCGCCCATTGATTTCCAAGCGTTACGGTATTACTCCGCACCGAAACGGGATAAAAAGAAACTCAACAGTCTCGACGAGGTTGATAAAGAAATCCTAGAGACGTTTGAAAAACTTGGTATTCCATTGGACGAACAAAAGCGTCTCTCGGGTGTTGCCGTTGATGCTGTGTTCGACAGCGTCTCTGTTGCCACGACGCATAGCGATATCCTGGCGAAAAAGGGAATTATCTTTTGTTCGTTCAGCGAGGCTGTGAAAGATCATCCGGACCTCGTAAAGAAGTATCTCGGGTCCGTTGTGCCGCCGAGCGACAATTTTTATGCAGCACTCAATTCGGCGGTATTCAGCGACGGCTCATTTTGCTTTATCCCGAAGGGCGTTAAGTGCCCGATGGATTTGTCCACGTACTTCCGCATCAACGCCGCGGAGACCGGCCAGTTCGAACGTACGTTGGTCGTCGCCGAGGAAGGCGCATCGGTGAATTACCTTGAGGGTTGCACGGCGCCGCAACGCGATGAGAATCAGTTGCATGCCGCAGTCGTCGAATTGGTCGCGTTGGATAACGCCACCGTCCGTTACTCGACCGTGCAGAATTGGTATGCCGGCGATGTCAAGGGTAAAGGCGGCATCTACAATTTTGTGACGAAGCGCGGCAAATGCGCCGGCGTTAATTCTCATATCTCGTGGACTCAAGTCGAGACCGGCTCGGCGATCACGTGGAAATACCCGAGCTGCTTGCTCATGGGCGATAACTCGGTCGGTGAATTTTATTCGGTCGCAGTGAGTAACATGCGGCAGCAAGCAGATACCGGGACCAAAATGATCCACATGGGCAAAAACACGAAGAGCACGGTCATCTCGAAGACCATCTCCGCGGGCGAAGGCAATAACAGTTATCGCGGGCAAGTCCAAGTCATGCCCAAGGCCGAGAACGCGCGGAATTATACGCAGTGCGACTCGCTGCTCATTGGCGACCAATGCGGCGCGCACACATTTCCATATATCGAAGTGCGGAACAATACGTCGGCAGTCGAGCACGAAGCGTCAACGTCAAAAATCAGTGAAGACCAATTGTTCTATTGCAAACAACGGGGTATTGGACCAGAAGACGCCATATCGATGGTGATCAACGGATTCTGTAAAGAAGTGTTCGATCATCTCCCGATGGAATTCGCCGTCGAAGCCACCAAACTCCTCGGGGTTAGCCTCGAAGGTAGTGTCGGCTAATCCAAACCCGCGATCTCGATTAACAAGGAGCGTCATCGAAATGTTGGAAATCCAAAATCTGCATGCATCGGTCGAAGGCAACGACATTCTGCAGGGCATCAACCTCACGGTAAATCCGGGCGAAGTCCACGCAATCATGGGACCGAACGGATCGGGTAAAAGCACACTTGCCCAAGTCCTTTCCGGCAACGATGCGTATGAAGTCACGGAAGGATCGGCAACGTTTCTCGGAGTAGATCTACTCGAATTGCCGGCCGAAGAACGTGCGCGACTCGGTATGTTCATGGCGTTTCAGTATCCGGTCGAAATTCCCGGTATCTCGAACGCGTATTTCTTGCAAGCGGCGCTCAACGAGATCCGTAAAAGTCACGACCTTGAAGAATTGGACTCTCTTGAGTTCCGCGGGCTGCTCCAAGAAAAGATGGACCTCGTCGCCATCGACCGCGCGTTTGCAGACCGGCCTGTGAACCAAGGCTTCTCGGGCGGTGAGAAAAAGCGAAACGAGGTATTGCAGCTCGCCGTGCTTGAACCGCGCCTCGCGATTCTCGACGAGAGCGATTCCGGTCTCGATATCGACGCATTGCGTATCGTCGCGGACGGCGTCAATAAAATGCGCAACAAAGAACGCGGCTTTATCGTCGTGACCCATTACCAACGTTTGCTCAATCACATCGTCCCCGACGTTGTACACGTACTCTACAAGGGCCGTATCGTCAAGACTGGGGGCAAAGAGCTCGCCCTCGAACTTGAGAAAAAGGGTTACGACTGGGTTAAAGAAGAATTGGCGACCGCGTAACCATCCGCGGCTAGCGATATCAGGATATGAAACATGACTGAGACTGCCGCCGCGAGCGAGAAACAATCGTATCTCGCGGCTATCGAACAACTAAAGAGTGAAGAATCACCCGACTGGCTTCGTGCGCTACGCGATGCCGGTGCGGCGAAATTCGCCCAACTCAACTTCCCCACGCGGAAAGATGAGGACTGGCGATTTACGAACGTCGCGCCGCTGGTACGATCAAATTTCGAGGCAATCTCCGCGCCGACTGCAGATGTCGATGCGGCAGCCGTCAAAGAGTTTTCAATCACTGACGCGAGTTGGGGCGAACTGGTTTTTGTCGACGGATTCTTCTCGCCTGAGTTGTCGCGGATACCCGAACAGGCTGGCTTGACGGTACAGTCGTTGCGCACCGCAATCGCGAACGGCGATGCGTCGTTGCAGCAACATTTGGGTAAAGGTCTCAATGGATCCGCCACTATATTTGGAGCGATGAACGCCGCGCTCGCGCAGGATGGCGCGTTCATCCATGTAGAAAAGAACGCCGCAATCGAGTCATCCATCCATCTGCTTTACGTCTCCACGGGTAGTGCCGCCGTCGCCACCAACGTGCGGAATGTTATTGCCCTTGGTGTTCATGCTGAAGTCACCGTTGTCGAAGATTACGTCGCGCTCAATGGCGGGCAGCCTTACTTCAACAATGTCGTCACCGAGGTCTTTCTCGCTGAAGGCGCGCAGCTGCGCCGGGTCAAGATTGCGGATGAAAATGCAGACGCGTTTCATCTCGCTACGATGCGGGTTCATCAGGACCGGAGCAGCGGATTCCACTCCCAGTCATTTTTGCTTAACGGCAAGATCGTGCGCAATCAACTCGACATTGTGCTCGATGGCGAAGGTGCGGAATGCAACTGCACGGGCTTGTATTTGACGGATGGCGATAAGCTGGCCGACAATCTTGTGTCGGTGGATCACGCCAAGCCAAATTGCCAAAGTTGGCTCGGCTATAAAGGCGTGCTCGACGACGCCAGCCGCGCGGTGTTTAGTGGGCAGGTGATGGTGCGCCGCGATTCACAGCAGACCAATTCGGACCAGCTAAACCAAAACCTTTTGCTCTCGGACAAGGCGACTATCGACACGAAACCACTGCTTGAGATCTTCGCGGATGACGTGAAATGTACGCATGGTGCGACGATAGGGCAGCACCCGAAAGAGATAATTTTTTACTTCAGGAGCCGTGGCATGAGCGAGGCCATGGCGCGTGGCATGTTGACCTATGGATTCGCGGACGAACGGGTGAGCGAAGTTACGCTCAAACCTGTACGCGATCGCCTAGAAAAACACGTTTTCAAACGCTATAGCCCAATCCAAGACTAATCACTGGAATTGAAGTATGACAACACGCGTTGCTGACAAAGCCGCGACACTGACTGACCAAGATGTCGCACGAATTCGAGAAGACTTTCCGATCCTTGGTGTGACGACATCGTCCGGTCATCCGCTGAATTACCTCGACAACGCCGCGACGAGCCAGAAACCGCAGCAAGTTATCGACGCGACCAGCGAGTATTATTCGGGCAAAAACGCCAACGTGCATCGCGGCGTCCATCATCTCAGCGAGTTGGCGACGAAAGCGTATGAAGATTCGCGCCTCAAAGCCCAACACCACATCAATGCCCCACTCGGTTGCGAAATCATTTTCACAAAAGGCACGACGGAAGCGATCAATTTGGTTTCGCATTCTTACGCGCGCGCGAAACTTAAAGCTGGCGACGAAATTCTTATCAGTGCGATGGAACACCACTCGAACATCGTGCCTTGGCAACTTGCCTGTGAGGCGACGGGGGCATCGCTGAAGGTCGCGCCAATTGATGATCGCGGCGACATCATTTTGGAAGAATACGAAGCGCTTTTAAGTGAAAAGACGAAAATCGTTTCGTTGATATACGTCTCTAATGCGCTCGGGACGATTAACCCGGTCAAAGATTTGATCTCGATGGCGCACAAACACGGCGCGGTCGTACTGCTTGATTCAGCCCAAGCGATGCCCCATTGCGCAATTGACGTACTCGATTTGGATTGCGACTTTCTCGCATGCTCGGCCCATAAAATGTTCGGGCCAACCGGCACGGGGTTTCTCTACGGTAAAGCCGAAATTCTGAAGGATATGCCTCCGTTCCTCGGCGGCGGTGACATGATTGAACGGGTCTCGTTCGAGAAATCGACCTATAACGGGTTGCCTTATCGCTTCGAGGCGGGCACACCGAACATTGCTGGAGTGGTCGGATTCGGAGCGGCGTTCGATTACATGAATGCAATT
>JAJDAB010000063.1 GCA_029262095.1 Candidatus Hydrogenedentota bacterium | reverse complement strand
CGCCGCCGCTCATGTTGACGTCGGGGGCGAGTACTTCGATACCTGTTCGGCGGCATTCGTCCACGTACATGGCGACTTTGTCCAAATTTCCGGATTCGCTTGTGAGCAGCGCGGCCATGAATTCACAGGGGTAGTTCGCCTTTAAGAATGCGGTCTGGTAGGCGACAAACGCGTAAGCCATGCTGTGCGACTTATTGAACCCGTAGCCTGCGAATTGTTCGATGCGATCGAACAACTTCGTAGCCGTTTTCTTGTCGATGTCTTTTTCTGCCGCGCCTTCAACAAACTTGCTGCGTTGTTCGGCCATGAGTGAGGCGCTTTTCTTACCCATTGCGCGCCGCATAATGTCGGCTTGGCCGAGCGTGAATCCTGCCACTACTTGAGCGATCTGCATGACCTGTTCTTGGTATAGCGCGATCCCGTACGTTTCTTTCAGGATCGGTTCCAATAGCGGGTGATCGTATTTAATGCGGCTGTTGTCGTGTTTGTTCGCGATGTAGTCGTCTTTTAGTTCCATCGGTCCGGGACGGTATAGAGCGACGAGTGCGCAAATTTCTTCGAGACTTTCCAGGCCGATACGCTTGGAAAGCTCGCGCATGCCGCTGCTCTCTAATTGGAATATCCCGGTCGTGTTGCCGGACCTGAGCAGCGCGTAGGCTTTATCGTCATTGGGTTCGATGGCGTCGATATCGATGTCTATGCCATCTGTCTCGCGAATGAGCCGTACGGTTTCGTGGATAACCGTGAGCGTGCGGAGACCCAGGTAGTCCATTTTGAGGAGGCCGACTTGTTCAGCATTTTTCATCTCGAATTGAGTGGCCACCACGTCGCTGGTCGAGGCTTTGTATAGCGGGACGTGGTCCATGAGCGGCTCGCTGCAGATCACGACGCCGGCAGCGTGAGTGCCGCAGTTGCCGATCGTGCCTTCGAGGCGCTCTGCGTAACCCCATAGTTTTCCGATTTCGTTGTCGTCGCGAATCAAGCGGTCCAACTCGGGTTCGACTGACCGCGCGTCTTTGAGGTTGACCGTCTTGCCTGCTCCGTCGGGAATCAACTTCGCCACGCGATCGACATCGCCGTACGACATGCCCATCACGCGGCCGACGTTTCGCACGACTTGCTTCGCCAGCATACGGCCGAACGTGATGATTTGGCAGACGTTATCGGCGCCGTATTTTTCGCGCGTGTAATCGATGATTTCTTGGCGCCGGTTGTAGCAGAAATCGATATCGAAGTCGGGCATCGAAACACGTTCCGGATTTAGAAAGCGTTCGAAGAGCAATTGATACCGCATCGGATCGATGTTCGTAATTTTCAAGGCGTAGGCGACGATGCTGCCCGCGCCCGATCCGCGGCCTGGGCCGACAGGAACGCCGGTCTCGCGAGCGAAGTTAATCAAATCCCAGACGACGAGGAAGTAGTCGACAAAACCCATCTGCTCGATGACACCGAGTTCGAACTTTGCGCGATCGATGTACGTCTGGTCTGGGGTGTCGCCGTAGCGGGATTTCAGTCCGTTCTCGACGAGGGACTCCAGATACGCATCTATCGTAACTCCTTCAGGTGGAACGAATTCCGGGATGAGATGGTTATCCAGGTTCAGCTCAAGATTGCAACGCGCCGCGACTTTTTCTGTGTTGGTTACGGCTTCGGGATATTCCGGAAATTTCTGCTTCATTTCTTCGCCGCTGCAGAAGTAAAATTCGTCGCTCGGAAACTTGAATCGGTCGTCTTGATCGAGTGTCGCGCCGGTCTGTACCGCGAGCAATACTTCATGCGCTTCGGCATCGTCTTTGTCCGTGTAGTGACAGTCGTTTGTTGCGATCAATACCAAGCCGTGCTTTTCCGCGAGCTCGGCAATGATCGGATTGACCTTTTTGTCCTCGGGCAGACCGTGTTCTTGAATCTCCATCAGAAAATGATCGCGGCCAAGAATCTCGATGTACTTTTCGACGGCAGCACTCGCCGAATCTAGATCGTCATTCAATATGAATTGCGGGATTTCGCCGGCGAGGCATGAACTGGTCGCGATCAACCCGGCTTTGTATTTGTGTAGCAGGTCTAAGTCGACGCGAGGTTTGTAGTGAAAACCTTCGAGGTAGCCGAGCGAACTGAGGCGGCATAAGTTGTGATACCCCTCTTCGCTTTCGCATAGCGTTAGAAAGTGATTGTTAGAACCGCCAGATGTGCGACCGGTTCGGTCGGTGCGGCTGCCTTTCGCCATGTAGAGTTCGCAGCCAATAATAGGCTTAATCCCTGCGTCGCGGGCCTCTTTATAGAAATCAATTGCCCCAAACATAGCGCCGTGGTCGGTGAGCGCGCACGCCCGCATGCCGTAGCGAGTGCACCGTTCAATGAGGTCAGCCACCTTGGATGCGCCATCAAGAACGCTGTATTCGGAGTGGGTGTGGAGGTGAACGAAGCCGCTACTCATGTTAGTTGCCTCGACAGCATGGCGAGTGCGGCGTTTGCGGTTGCCTTTTTGATCGCTGTGCGCGATCCCGCGAATTCGTGCCGGGCGACCTCCAGTAGATCATCGCCCGCAATTCCGATATAGACCAAACCCACCGGTTTCTCCTTTGTACCTCCACCTGGACCCGCGATCCCGGTGACCCCCAAAGCCCAAGTTGATTCGAACGCTGATCGCGCGCCTGCAGCCAATTCCGCCGCGACCAATTCACTCACGGCACCGTGCGCGATTAGGGTCTCTTCCGATACGTCAAGGAATTTCATTTTGGCTTCATTACTGTATGCGACGACTCCGCCAAGAAAACATGTGGAAGAACCTGCAACATCGGTGATCGAGTGTGCGATGAGTCCCCCGGTGCACGATTCGGCCGTGGCCAAGGTTTGGCCATGGTCAATTAGCGATTGCACAATCTCCGGACACTCCGGCGGCGGAGCGGTCTCCGGCATTTTGATATCCCCCGCAGTACTGAAGGGGCGACTCTACCATCGGATTTGTTATGGTGCAACGCTCGTT
>JAJDAB010000062.1 GCA_029262095.1 Candidatus Hydrogenedentota bacterium | reverse complement strand
CCACCCAAACAATCAGAATGGCCGTTCACATATTTCGTCGTACTTAACAGCGAAATGGTCGCACCTAACTCGGTCGGACGCTGCACATAGCTCGACGCAAACGTATTGTCCACAACCAACGGGACATCAGCATTGCGGCATCGCTCGGCGATCGCAGCCAGGTCGAGGATCTTAAGCAACGGATTCGTCGGCGATTCGATCCAGACCATCGCGGGTGCTTGTTCGTCAATCAAGTCATAGGTGCGTTCATCGGAAAAGTCAGCGTATACAGCGTCCACACCAAACTTACGGAATACCTGTTCGAACATCCGAAACGTGCAACCGTATATATTCTCTTCGGCAAGAATCCGGTCGCCATGCTTCAGCGACGAAACGATCGCAGTAATCGCGGAGACACCACTAGCGAATACAGTGCCAAACTCCGCCCCTTCGAGCGAGGCCAACGTTTCACCCAATAATCTGAAATTCGGATTCCCCGACCGCGTGTAATCGAACCCCGCCAGATTGCCAGATTCGAATGTCGTCGTCTGGTAGATCGGCGAAATCACCGCGCCGGTATCGTCTGTGAAACCTCGACCCGAGTGGATAGCGCGGGTTTCAAATTGAGTGTCATCGGAATCGATGTTGGAATGTTTGGACATCATTCGGCGCCTTATTATGCGATTGAATCTGGCACACGCCCTTCAATCAGCCGCTAATTGTCGCGTTTCTATGAAAGACTTTGCAACGACGAACAATCAATGGTATAGGATCGCGATTGGGTTTTGACGCTGCGTTGACAGACTGCAGCCCCGTTGTTAGATTAATCGGGATTTAGTGGCGCACGTCGCGTACACGTACAATTCGTTTCGCCACACTTCAAATCGAGTCGAGGTTTCGGCCATCTGAGCCTCAACCCAATCAAGCTCATCCGTTAAGGAGTCAGAACATGCGCATTTACGACGACAATAGCTATTCCATCGGCAACACCCCCCTTGTCCGGTTGAGCAAACTTGGCGCGGGACTCAAGGGCAACGTCATCGCGAAGATTGAAGGCCGAAACCCAGCGTACTCGGTAAAGTGCCGACTGGGCGCCGCCATGATTTGGGATGCGGAGAAGAAGGGCACGCTCAAGCCAGGCGGAACAATCGTCGAACCGACTTCGGGTAATACCGGTATCGCTTTGGCATTCGTATCAGCCGCGCGCGGCTATCGCCTCATCCTCACGATGCCGGACACGATGAGCATGGAACGCCGCAATATGCTCAAGGCGCTCGGGGCGGAATTGGTGCTCACGGAGGGCGCTAAAGGCATGCCGGGCGCTATTGCCAAGGCCGAGGAAATTGCTGCGGAAAATACCGACTACTTCTTGCCGCAACAATTCAAGAACCCGGCCAATCCAGAAATACATTTCACGACCACCGGACCCGAGATCTGGGATGACACCGACGGAACCGTCGATGTTTTCGTAGCGGGCGTTGGTACAGGCGGTACGATCACAGGCGTTGCCCGATACCTCAAAGACGAGAAAGGCAAACAGGTCGAAATCGTAGCTGTGGAACCGGAAGCCTCTCCATTTCTCTCGGGCGGCAAGCCGGGACCGCACAAGATTCAAGGCATCGGTGCAGGATTCAAGCCTGACATTCTCGACGTGAGCTACATTGATAAAATCGAACTCGTAAGCAATGAGGATGCGATGGACACGGCGCGCCGTTTATCCCAGGAGGAAGGCATCATCAGTGGCATTAGTTGTGGCGCGGCCGCCGCTGTAGCACTTCGCCTCGCAGGCCAGGACGAATATGCGGGAAAGAACATCGTCGTTATTCTTCCTGATTCTGGCGAACGTTACTTGTCAACCCCGCTCTACACCCAGTCCTAACATCCTACGCGAGCATCATTCGACTGGGCCGTCGGTACTCTGCCGGCGGTCCCAGTCCTCTACTCCGAAAACCGCCACTTTGATTGCCGCCCCCCAACGTCCGTAGCATGGTACGCATGACTCCACGAGTTTTAGTATGAACGACGAATCTTCCATAGGAATTGTCGAACCCCAATTTTTCACGTTTGCGAATTCGCCGGACGAGATGGAATTGGACTGCGGCCGCAAACTGGGTCCCATCACGATTGGATACGAAACGTATGGAACACTGAATCAAGATAAGTCTAATGCAGTACTAGTGTTACATGCCCTATCGATGGACGCGCATGCCGCAGGATTTCACGACATCGATGACCGAAAACCCGGCTGGTGGGACGAACTCATCGGACCCGGGAAAGGTTTCGATACGGACGAGCATTTCATTATCTGCTCAAATGTGCTGGGCGGCTGCCAGGGATCAACCGGGCCGTCTTCTATCAATCCCGAGACTGGCAAGCAGTTCGGCCTCCAGTTTCCGATCATCACCATCGGGGACATGGTCCGCGCTCAACGAAGACTGGTTGAACATCTCGGCATCAAGAAACTCCGATCGGTCGCAGGCGGATCCATGGGTGGTATGCAAGCGCTCGAGTGGATGACGCGATACGCCGATCTCACGGAGTCCGCGATCGTAATCGCAACGACGCCACGGTTGGGCGCCCAGGCCATCGCGTTTGACGCCGTCGGTCGTCACGCGATTCAGGCGGATCAAGAATTCCATAACGGTGATTACCACGAAGTGGAAAAGCATCCCGCGCAGGGTTTATCGATCGCGCGCATGTTGGCGCATATAACGTATCTCTCCGACGAGTCAATGCGTTCAAAGTTTGGTCGCGCATTGCGTGAAACGGATCATTACAGTTACGACTTCGGCAGCGAGTTTTCCGTCGAGACGTATCTCGACTACCAAGGCGCGCAATTCGTAAACCGGTTTGATGCGAACAGCTACTTGTACATTACCAAGGCCATTAACTACTTCGATTTAGCCGCATCACATGGCGGGCTCGACAACGCCATGGCCAGAACCAAATGCAAGGTAATGGTCCTATCCTATTCCTCTGACTGGCTTTATCCTCCCTACCAATCCCAAGAAATCGTCCACGCACTCACGCGCCAGAAGAGGGATGTAACATACTGTAATATCAAATCGGATTATGGGCACGATGCCTTCCTCCTCGAAGTGGATGCGATGCGCGAACTGATCGGCGGCTTTCTAAGAAATGTTGCCGAGCCTTATCACTTCGGCGTGGATGACCCTCCTTCCGCCCCGCCCATTTCTCATCACGACTCCGAAGCGGCCCTCGCCCCGGAACCGACGTCGCCACGCAGTATCTATGAAGGCGTACGCGTCGACTACGACATGATCGTAAAACTCGTAGAATCCGGTAGCCGCGTACTGGACATTGGATGCGGCACAGGAGAACTACTCGCCCAACTACTCGAATCGAAACAGGTCGATGGCGTCGGTATCGAACTGCGGCAGGGAAATATCATTAGCTGCGTTCGCCAAGGCATCTCCGTCGTACAAGGCGATATTGATGATGGCCTTGGCTACCTGCCCGATCAAAGTTTCGATTACGCCCTACTCAGCATGACGCTACAAGTCGTCAAGAAACCGGAATACGTGCTCGCGGAAATGATCCGCGTTGCAAGGCGTTGTATCGTCACGTTTCCGAATTTCGGGTATTGGAAAGTACGGGCCAAAGTCCTCATGCAGGGTCGCGCGCCGATCACACGAAGCTTGCCCTATGCATGGTTCAATAGTCCGAACCGTCACGTATTGTCGATCAAGGACTTCCGACAATATTGCGCCACACGCAATATTCAAATAGAACGCGAAATCCCACTCTCTAGCCGGGGCGAAGGCAGTCGGGCGGCGACATGGCCCAACCTGTTCGCCGACGAAGCGATCTTCGTTATTTCGGCCGGAAACCGCACATAAGCAACCTTCATGAAAGAACGCAGCGCAATTCCGACGCCCCAAAAGTCGGACATCAACGTCCAGCGCCTTCCTGGATTGACCAACTACTCCGATGCGCTGGCGCTTCAGGAACGCACGCGGACACACGTGGAGTCAGGCGACGCCCCCGACACGCTCTTGCTTCTCGAGCACAATCCAGTCATTACACTCGGCCGAAACGCGAATGAACGGCACCTACTGAAGAGCCGCTC
>JAJDAB010000061.1 GCA_029262095.1 Candidatus Hydrogenedentota bacterium | reverse complement strand
GGCAATCCACCGACCGTTCATCTCAAACGCTGGTTCGTCATCTACCCAATACACGCTGGGTGAAGTTTGCGGCGAAGACACTCCGGCAAACTGCGCGTAATGCTCACTGCGCGGCACCGTGCGTGATGCGTCGCGCAGATTGATGCAACGGTCGTAATCGTCCGTATCATACGCATCGTCCCCGAAGACAACGTCAACAAACGGATTGTTATCCAGCAATTCCGGATGCGAACATGCGACCGAGACTTCGCAATCCGGCCATTCACGCTTGATGCTCTCGTATATTGGAATTGCCATGATTTCGTCGCCCAACCGCCAGCGAATTTCGACCAAAATCCGAACGCGTTGGCCACGAATTCGTTTCGTTCGAAAGCGGATTCCGCGAAGGAGCGCATTCGCCCGGCGAGCAACGGGGCCGGGGCTATTCTTCGGCATGTTCGGAACCGTTTAGTGAGCCGTACACGTCAGATAGTTGGAGCGCGTGCCGTTCCAAACCAAATTTATCGAGCACCCGTTTGCGGCCACGCGCACCCAAATCGTCACGCCGTTCTCGCGAAAGCACCAACGGCTTCAACGCCTCGAATAACGTAAAAAAATCATTGGGCTGACACAATGCTGCGGACCCGTTCGCCACTTCATCGATTGCACCGCTGCGCGACGCGACGACCGGTTTCCCACATGCCATCGCTTCGATCAGCGACATGCCGAATTGTTCTTGCCACTGTTCAGACGCCACGCTCGGTAGTGCAAAGACATCGGCCGATCGGTAGACATTGGGCATCTCGCTATAGGGCATGGACCCCGCGAAAACGCAGTGATCGCCAACGCCAAGCCGATTCACCAAACCCTCGACCCGATCCATGCCCGCGCCGGAACCAACAATCAACAACTGAATTTTCGTATTGGCAAACGCGGGATCGTTCACCAATTCGCGTAGCGCGAGCAACAAGTAGTCGATACCCTTACGCGGAACCAGCCAACCCACAAACGCGATAGTAAACGCTTCCGGGTCTAGGCCCAGCGTCGCGCGGTCGCCCGGCCCCGGTTCGAAACGCGCCGTGTCGACACCGGGGTCAACATGTGCAATCCGAGACTCAGGCACGCCTTCGAGCAAAAGCGTCCGGCGCGAGCGTTCGGTATAAACAATAAATCGATCCGCTTCGGCGACAGCCCTCCGCTTTATCGCAATACGGCGGCGATTGGTCTCCATGTTGAATGGCACGTTGTCCCACACCATGACTGAGACGGGCGTGCCGTACCGCGCTTTCGCCTCCAGCGCCTCCAACGTCCAATCCGTGAACAATTCCCACGTCTGAATGACATCGAAATCTTTCAACCGTTCATGAAACGGAAGGATCTCCGGATTCCGCCCACGGTATCGTTCGCGAAATACGTTGCCGATGCGAGACAGCGGGTTGCCGGCTTGAGTATCGAAAAAGATGCGTTCTTCATGGAGCTGAAGCGATCCATCGTCTCGCCCATTGAAATGCTGTTGGATTTGCGACTCTGCACGAAAAGCCGTGACTTCCGGATTGCCACGTAACCGCGTGAATCCTTGAAGGTGCCAGGGATTGAACCGATTGCCTTTTAGCAACGCCAGTTTCATCGCGCTTCACCCCAGAAATGTTGCGTCAACACGCGGCGGGCTTCATCCCGATCGCGCGGAATATCAATGTGAGCCGCGATGGCTTTTTGTTCTAACTCGTCCATCGTACAGATAACTCGCGCCGGATTGCCGGCCACCACTGTTCCCGGCTCAACATCGCGCGTTACGATACTGCCCGCGCCGACCACCGCATTCGGCCCGATGGTGACATTCGGGAGAATGATCGCGTTTACGGCGATGTGAACATTATCCCGCACCTCAATTTTTCCGAAGCTAGTTAACGTTTCATGTTTGTCCTGAAAGCACCAATTCGAGCTATGCGTCACAAAAACCACGTCATGCGAAATGCCGCAGTGTTCACCGATGCTAATCAGCCACGGTTCCGAGCCAAGTTTCGTCGTGTAAACGCGGCTGCGTTCACCCACGCTCACGCCCATTGAACGAAGCGTACGGCGAATCGTTTCATCCGACCCGTAGCGGAGTTTGAATTTTTGAATCAGCCGCCCGATACCCATTCAACTCTCGATTTTCCAAAAGCCATGTAGGCTAGCACCCGGCCATACCGCAGCAACTCCCGGACCTATCGCCGCAAACAAACGCTGCAGTCGAAATTGGATTGCCTCCGGCATACGCGGATGATCCACCCAGGGGAAGAGTCCAAGTCCAATTTCGGAGGGATGGCCGATACGTTCCGCGCGTTGGAAACCGGTTGCATGAAATATTCGCTTGAGAAACCGACCCGTCAAAGGCGTCTCCCATTCTTGCGGTTGCCAGCGACCGAACGGCGCCCAGGTATTGCGTTCATAAGAACCGACACGTTCGGAGAACTTTTTCACGAGCCCAGCGACGTTCGAATAGTTCGGTGCAGACAGGAAAAATACGCCCCTGTCACGCAACACCCGCTTGATCTCAGAGGTCGCCCGCATCGGCTGCGGAAAATGTTCAAAGGCATCGATACAAAACACGACGTCGAAGGAGTCTGATTGAAAGGGCAACGCATTGGCATCGCCCTGGGCGAGCGGAAAACCGATTCCATTCGGCACGAAGTCCACACCGGTATACGTGCCGCCGCGTTCGCGAACCACGTGCTGCGCAAAGCCACGGCCGCACCCAACATCCAGGACGTGTTTGTCCAGCAAATCAATGCCGAGCCGGTCTAGCGTAGCGGCGAAGAGTTCACGGTCAATGCCGTCTACCCCACCGAACGGCGAACTCACCATCAGCGGATGATCGCGGTAAAACATTTGTACGCGCCGGTTCATCTCCATATTGCGCGCCTCCCGAATCGGCTACCCGCGTAGACCGCCAACGGTCGAAGCACGGGAAATACCGTTTCAGATACCGACCGAATCCGCCCGTGCCGAACTTCTCGCGCCCATTGTGCGTACTTGCCCGGGCTCGCCAAATCGCGAACGAGATCCAACTCGTTGTACGGGCAGCCTAACATCCGCAAACCGAGCCCTTCGTTTCGACAACGTTGCGCTAGTCGTACTAAATCGTAAGTGTGAGGGTGATAGACCGGCGCGTCCGGCGCGAACGCGATGGTGTACCCTTTCGCTTGCAGCTTCGTTTGAAACTGATAGTCTTCGCCCACCGGCTGCGGATCGATTCGCAGAGTTTCCCAAACGTCACGACGAACCGCCGCATTGGCAAACGACAAGCCTCTTCCAAATCGTTGAGCGAATTTTCGCATCTCACGCGTGAAATAGAAATGTCCATTCCGTTCCCAAGCGAACGGATGAAATCCACGGTGCGGATCGGGTATTGACTTGCCGCACGAGACGGCGGACTCCAGCATTGGATTCAGCAACGTTTCGAGCCACGTGTCGTCTGCGGGTACCGCGTCCTGCGACAACGTAACAATGATAGGCGAATGGGATTTTTCAAATGCGAGATCGCGCGCCGTACCGAAGTTGAACGCATGAGACTCAATTGGAACGACACGCGCATCGAACGCCGCGAGGTTTTCGAGCGTCATATCCGTTGATCCAGAATCGACCGCAACAATCTCGACCCGCCGATCGGTGATCTGATCGCGAACGGCCTTCAACGCGCGTTTCAACGTTGCGCCACCGTTCCGCGTCAGGAACGTAACGCTCACGTCGAATGCGGTGTTGTTCCCATCCCCCGTCACGGTGTCCCCCCTGGCGTTACCAACCAAACCCGACCCTCGCCCCGACTCATCTCCAGCGTCAACCAATCCCACGCATCAAACTGCGCAATCAACGCAGGGTCCACCGGAAACGTGTCTGGGCAATACACCCATGTTACACAGAATCGTTTCAAGAAATCCGCTCTAAAGTCCGAAGGCGTATCTAGGGCAAAAAAGCGCCGTACATCAGCCTCCAAAGGCACCGCCAATTGGTCCGCCTGGATGGACGGAAGTCCATAGACCACGGGCCGTAAAGGGACGGTTGCGGCAACGATATCGCCAAATGGAGGCGGCGCGAGCATTGTTCCTGCATTGATAGACACCAGGTACGTCAATTCCGCGTCGTTTTTCGTCACCCAGTGAGGCCGGAATTCCGCGTAGACACCCTCGCCAGGTTCCCGGCCAAACGACCCTTGGAAACACAAAGACGCGACCGCTATCGATACAAGCCCGCATATGACCGCACCGGCTAGATGAAGGCGCGCCAGCTCAACCCGCGTTCGAAACATCGACTGCAACCCGAGTGCCGCGACGATACTTAACGGAATTCCGAGGACGGCCATCAGCCGCTGGGGCGCGAACTGTAAATACCATCCTTGCCCAAACGCGGAGATCGATCCGCACGTGAAAAGCAACAACCACAGAATGATCCAACCGTGTGGCGATTGCGCACCCGAACGAGGACGCCACCAAGCGACACCAATTCCGAGGATTGCGCCCACTATCGCGAAGTCGGATACTACGCGCGCGGCCGCAGCATTACCGTACACCGGGACGTTCCCTTGGATGATTTGGTGAACGGCAAACCCGAGGACGAATACGCTCAAGTAACCGATTGCTGCGAACGCACCAAGTTGTCCGAGTCGACTCACGCCTGATAATTCCGTGCGCGTTTGCACAACGACAGGAATGATGTAGAACGTTGATGCGAGCAACAACGGTACCAGCCACGCCGATTGCCGCACCGTATCGAACGTGTTCTGCGTTACGGTTGGGTGCTGCAGGATCACCGCCATATAAATCGCGCCGCCAGCAGCCAACGCCACTATCCACGCGATGGCAGATCGAATTCGAAACGACGCGGGCGTTGGGGTCTGTTGCCACAAGAACAACAATCCAGCAACAGTTAAGAACGCGCCGTTGCGGATATGCAGCACCGTACACACAAAAATGAGGAATGCCGAAAAACCCATGTGTCGCGGGCACGCAATCGCCGCTCCTTTAATCAACGCGGTCAGCCCGCCGATTCCGATCGCGAGCGGGACGGTGTAATACAACCGCGTCATATGAAGAACGGGCGAGAGATTCGGCCCTTCAATCAGCTCGTACATCGCGAACGGATAAAATAATCGGTCAAAATCTTCGTGGCTATGAAGCCCGAACGCACCGGCCGCTAAATAGAGCAATCCACCCGGGCCACCCCCCAACGCGAACAATAGAAACGCCAAACGCGCTACCTGTGGAACCGCCACCTGCAGGAATCGCCAAGTCACGTACAAATAGGCGAACCCACATAACCCGTTCGCTATCCCCAACCACAGAAAATGCCCGAGGCCGACTAAGCTGCCCAACTGCCCGACAACTCCATACAACCAATAACCCGTCGCCGAGAAAAAGCCGATATAGCGATCGCCCCACTCGGATTGGCACGACGCGTACGGCATATAAAAACCCGTCTCAAACATCGCCATGCTGTGGACAAAAAACGCGCTGTCAGGAACGTGCAATCCGGTCGACACCGCGCCTTCCGGTGGAAAGACATCAATCCAAAGATGCAACGCGGGTTCGATGGATGCGATGGCCACAATGACAACCCACACCCAAGGCGGCGTGCGCTCGGTTGACGCCGACTGAAGAAGGGATGACTTACTCAATAGTCTTCCTGCGGTTCAATCGAGACCGAGAACAACACACCCCGACCAGCTTCAACATGCTGTCGAAGCCAAGTAGTTTGGCGCAATTGTTCAATCGTCTCCGTCGCAACCGGCACAGTATCCGGGCAATACACCCAATCCACACAGAATTCTCGAGCGAAATCGCGGCGCTCATCGTCGGTCGTTAACGGTGAATAGAAACGGTCAACACGCGGACCCAGGTCCGTCATCATCTGATCGCTGAAGTCATAGGTGCCGAGTCCATAGATGACTTTCGCGTTGGGCCGCATCGCGATGACATCGCCAAAGTACGGACTTCCTTGTGCAGGAGCCAAGAACACGCCGCCATTGTATTCGGCAAGCATAGAAGCATCCGCTTCGGTCATGTATTCGCAGTGTGAACCCGCGAACAACCCCTCTCCGGGTTGCCGCCCCCAAGGCCCGATGAAATAGAACGCCGAGACTAAGATCGACGTCGTACCGCAAAGGACAAGCGTGGCGAACAATGTGCGCGCGACGCGCGGACGCGACTCAGCAATATGTGATAGGCCGATCGCCGCCAACAACGCCAACGGCGGACCCAACATCCACCCGAACCGCGTCGGCGTCAATCGTAAAAACCATCCTTGTCCAAAAGCAGAAATCCCGACACACACAAACGCCAACAACCAAATCACGATCCAGCCAACTTGTGTGTCTTTCTCCTCCCTCTTGAAGGGGGAGTCTGGGAGAGGGAGAAGTCCGCGATGACGGCTCACAATCCATGACACGCCTGCGATGCCGCCGAGCAGTGACCAATCTGAAACAGCAACAGCTGCACCGTAATCGCCGCCCGCCACCCAATTCCCCCAGTACGCTTGGAATCCCAGATATAACACTGCAAACGTGGCCAAATATCCCGCGCCACCCGCAACTAAGCTTCGTCCAATTAATGGTAGCGCTGGCATCGTACGCCGTATCGCGGGCGCGGACGCCGCAACATGAAAAAGTGACGCACACACCAGCGGCCCGAACCACAACGCCTGCGCCGCATTTACCCGCGCATCCTCCAAATACGTCGGGCTCTGCGTTACCATCCAAAAGCTAAACGCCCATGGCCCTGCGGTGGCCACGAAAAGCAATCCCGCCGCACTCAATCGAAATCGTGCCTCCGCGCTGGACCCGAAAACGAGGTAGAACATCGTTACGATGAACGCCATCACACCGAGGTTCATATTCGCGAGAGTGCTCGATGCAAGAACCGTCGCTGCCAATACCGTCCCGCGCATTGATTTTCTGCGCGTCGCAATCACGAGCAAGGCGATAGCTGCGACTCCCAGCGCACGCGGCAACGTGTAATACAAACGCCCCGCCTGTAACGCCGGCAATAACGTTGCGCCTTCCAGCAATTGATAGCGAGCAAATCGCCCGAAGTTCGTCTCGAAATCGGGCGCATCATGCAGCCCCATAACTCCGGTAATCACAAATAATACGCCGCCCAACCCGCCGCCAACTAGAAATATCGTCATCGCGCGATTGGCGTTCTGAGGCGACACCACCCGATAGAGCGTGTACACCGCCGCGCAATACGCAAGAAACCCAGCAGCATTGATCCACGCAAAATATTGGAACACGGGCAGATGCAGCAAACGCCCTATCGCGCCAAAAATTCCATACATCCAATGAAACGGAAGCGGATAAAAAGGGAGACCGCTATCGCCAAGTGCGGACTGACAGGTTGCGAACGGCGAATATAAATCGGTTTCAAACATTCGCATCGCCAGGAGAAAAAACATGCTATCCGGCGTATGCAGTCCGGTGTGCACCGAGCCCTCCGGCGGGAAATACGCGATCGCCAAATGAACGATCGGCTCGATCGACGAGAGCGCCAAGCACAGCAACGCCAACCACCACGGCACGCTCCGTAATGCACGGATCATCACCGCACCAACAAAGCCTCGATCTCCGCATTCGATACCTGGCGTGATCGTTGTATAACGCGGCGCTCCCGAATGAGTTGGGGCAACAGACACCCCACTTCCAACTCCGTTCGCAACAACATCAACCACGCGCGCGCCAGACCGAATTCAGTCCGCGCACCCGAAACAAAACGGCGCATCTGATTGACTCGCTCCAACGCGATTTGCGGTGCGTGACGTAACATCAATCCCGTCGGCATATTCTTAATGACGAGCAATGCATGATTCCGGCAACACTGTTGCGCGCGCCACCACATCCGATCGCGAATACTGGCTGATCCCGCGTGATACGCGACAGCGTCCGTCGCCAACGCAGCGCTGAACCCCGCCAAACGCGCCCGAAACGATAGATCTGCGTCTTCGAAATAGGCGCCATACCGTTCATCCAACATTCCAACGCGATCGAAGACCGCCCTTCGGTACAACGCGGCACCCGCCGAAACGCCAAACACCGAATCCGGCGGCACGAACTGATCGCGAATTGCTTTGTGCCCCCAACACTCCGATCGACCGTTCATACGCTGACAATCGCCCGCCGAATACACCACGTCCGGTTCATCCTGAAACAGCACAATGGGCGCGACCATATCCGCATGTTCACCTTCCAATCGCTGGATCAGAAGTGCCAAGCAATCCGGCGTTAACGTCATATCGTTGTTGAGCAAGAAAATCAGTTCGCCAGACGTTGCCGAGATGCCAGCATTAACGGCCGCACAAAAACCGCGGTTGCGATCCAGTCTAACAACGTTCGCGTCCGACCACTGATCTGAAATCGCATTCGCCGTGTCATCCGTAGATCCATCGTCGACAATCGTCACATGGAAATTACGATAGGTTTGCTCGCTCAACGAAGCCATGCATTTCATCAGTACATCGCGCCCGTTCCACGTCGGAATGATGATGTCAATTCGTGCGCTCACGATCGCGGTGCTACCCAAATCATGCTTCGGTAACACGGCCCGATATGAATGCGCGACAATACAGGCGTCAAGAAACGTACCCCCGCTTGCGCCAAGGCATTGCCGCGTCCAGGCCAACCGCATGCCAATACGCGCCACATCGCCCGCCATACATACACGTTAGCGTTCCGCGTACGACGAACAACGCGCGTGCTGCCTACTCGATCGATGAGATGCGCGACGAGACCGTCCGGATCAGGAAGGCCTTCCGCCTCATGCTCGTCCAACCACGGAATATTTCCGCCCGTAAATTGGGCATGGGCCCTTCGAATATTGGTTTCCGCCTGTTCAGCGGCGCGCCCAGACGGAAACGCGACGACGGAGATTCCCGAATCGTGCACGGTTCGAACCAACTCATCGCAAACGAGTTCGCGGTCGGCCGCGGGGATGTGTTCCAGTGTATCCATGCACACGCCCGCCACGAAGACCCCGTCCGCGAACGGTAACGCCGCAGCATCTGCGGCGACCACCAAAACACCCTGCGCCGATCGCGCCTCACGTAAATGATCCATTGAAATGTCGACCGCTACAATTCCCGCATTCACAAATCGCGCAATGCCATTTTCATTCGCACCGACTTCAAGGATGACGCCGTCGATCAAATCCATACGGCGCAATATTCTGGCCACCGGCGCATATCGCATCGCCCAATCCGGATACCCACGTCCGTCTTTGTTCGCGTACCGGCGAAGGCGTTCTCCCCAAGACTCAAACACGGCGTGCACGTGCGCTCCATAACTCGAAGCCCGGGATGCGCCGCATTAGCAGGGTATCGCCCAAAAACTCCACGTCATACGAATCGAAAAACGGCGTGAACCGAATAAGACCGACGTAGGTGACGCTCAAAAAAGCCAACCCCGCGCACAACGCCGACGCGTTCATCAAGAAGCCAGCCGATTCCGCCGTAAACCAATCACACCACAACGCGAATACCAAACCCGGACACACCGCTAGCGTCGGCCATACTAGCGATTCGCGTAGTACAGATACGGCGCCGACGCCTGTGATAGAACGCATTCGCCGAAAGAACCATCCCGAGGACAGGAACATCGAGATCGCCGTCGCAAGTGGTATGCCCCAGAAACCAATCCAAAAGAACAATCCAACGGTTAGAATTAGATTCGCACCGGTCGCGATAAGACCCGCGCGCATCTGAATATCGGCCCGTCCAAGGCCCAACGCGACACTCATCCCCGCGCCTGCCATAACATTCGCTAAATACCCTGCACCCAGAATGCGCAACACCCATATTGAGGTTTCGAGGCCATCGCGGTCACCTAGCCAAGTCCGCATCAATGGCCCCGCGCAACCCAGTGCGACCGCCGTCGCGGGTACTGCTGCTAATGCCAAATACTTCGTCGCTCGCAAGTACAATTCCTGAAGCCGTTGAGTATCCGCGCGCGCATCCAGATCCGCCGCCGCCGGCAACATCGCACTCACGACCAATGTCGGCACTTGGCGCAACTTGTTCGCCATAACCACACCGAAACTGTACAGCGCCACCGTCCCTGCACTGCCGGTCACAACACCCGCGATAACATGATCCGTTTCAAACATCACAAGATTCGAAAAGCGCGCGACCTGCGCACGTACGCCGAACCCGAATAACTTGTGAAACGTCGCGCGGCGAATGCGCGTAATCGAAACGCGCAAGCCCGGTACAATCCAATGCGCTGCAACCGCACAGCCAATCGCAAATACGCCGAACGCGGCCCAGTGCGCGAACAACAACCCACGCAGCCCGTATCCCCGCTCGATACACACGACCGCTACAGTCAATTTCACAATCGAAGCACCAAACGCCAACGCGTTGGTCAAGCCCATCCGCTGCAATCCGGTTAACAATGCTGCAAATCCAGCCATCGCAGATGTCGCAGCGAAAAGCACTACTGACCATCTGAGAACAAACGTCGCCTCATTGGCTGCGATGCCTCCCAACAAATGCCAGCGATCCAACAGCGCGATCACGATAGGAGCGCAGAACCAGATCGTCGCCGACAAGACAACGCCCACTGCGAAATAAAAGGCGGTCCCCGTGCTCAACACCGATGAAAGTTCGTCGACCTCATCGCGGGCCCAATGTTCCGCATTATATTTAACGTATGCACTCGCCAGCCCGAAATCCAATAACGCGACGTATCCGGTAAACGCGCCGACCAACACCCACACCCCAAACGCGCCATCGCCGAGTTGTTCGACCGCGTATCGGATCAGGACAATGCTACTGATGGCATCCCACACACGGCCACCGGCATTCAAGGCCGTGTTCCTCGCTAACAATCGCCGCCGAGACACGCGTCAATCCTCGCTACGCCGCGCGATGGCGTCGTGATTTCTCCGAACACGATAGATCTCAACCAGCTCCGTGCCGTCGCCCCGCGCCCGTTCTACCTCCAGCGACGCAATGAGGGCAAACTGATCTCGGTCCGCGCGCCACCGGTCGACGACCGTCAACACTCCCGTCTCACGAAATCCCGGCGATTGCATCACGTAGTCGTCGGGATAAAACAGATAATCGATCTTGTGCCGGTTCAACCAATTTTCATCTACGGCCGAATTCGCCCCAACGAGGGCTTTTAAACTCTCAAAATTCTGGTAACACGATCGGTCGAAGTAATATCCACGCGGATCGAGCGACAAGACAACGGCATCATCGGGCAAGTTCTCGCGCACCCACTCGAATGCCGAGTAGCGTTCAATGCGTTTGTTGAGATACACGTCGCGCGGCTCAATCCCCAAGGCGACGGGCACCTTGTAGTGAACCGCCGCAGCCTGTACGCCAAGCCCGAACACAAGCGCACAGACAACAACGCCAGAAACAGCACGTCGCGCGAACGGTGTTCGTACGGCCCCCACGCCCGCCAATACCATCATCGGCAAGAAAAACGGCAACAGATAGCGCACGTGCTGACGAAAGAAAAATAGCGCAGATATTCCGATCAAGCAAAATAAGCCGATCAAAACAGCGCGACGTCCACCATAGATAATCCCTGGCACACCCAATAGCAACACCAACATGCCCGGATTCGACGACCAACCGTCGAACGCATCCGGAGCCATCACGACCGACCAAGGGAATCGCACAAAGTCCAAGTAGCCCCAAGCCCGCATGCTGTCGTGCGTGCCGAGCGAAGCGACATCCGCGTCGAACGTTCCCCATGATCCGAATACCGAAGCGAAGAAGGGGTAGAACGGATTTCCCACGGTCCACCACGTGCGAATCAGCCAAGGCGCCGCCCCCAAAAGGACTGCAAGCCCAAACGCCATCGACCAGCGCACCCTGTGCGAAGGTGCTCCGATCAGGACACCCGCAGACAACAGAACCGCAGTGAGATAGCCTGTGTGCCGAACACCGCACGCGCTTCCCGCTAGAACACCGGCCAAAACCAACCACGCTCCGTACCGCTCTTGGCGCCACGCGATCAGCGCCACAATCGCGGCCAAAACCATGCTTGCAAACGCAAGATCAATCGAAGGCGTCCCCGCCTGATCAGCGAATATCGGCGCGGTGGCCAACGCCGCTGCGCCAATCAAACCCGCTTTTCGATTTGCCAGACGCATGCCGAGACAAAAAGCGAACCCAATACCCAACACAGTAAACAACCAACTCAACAACCCTACGCCCATCTCCGAACCGCGACCATAACTCATCGTAAAGAGCGCATGCGCCAAATGTGGGTACGCCGAATAGTTGTTGGCTTCGAGAACGCCAATACTCCCCGCGCGCGCATACTCCGCCGGCAATGCCAAGTGCGCCGCACCCGCATCCCAGTTCGTAACCGGCGCTAACGCTGACACGAGCGCCATGAGCAAGCTGCCGAAAATTACAGCGACCGACAACCGCTCCAAGATATCCAAATCACGGAGTGACTGGGTCGGCCAAACGCGCGATGCGCGAAAACTAAGTAATGGAGATCGACCACTATTCGAGGTGTGGCGAGAAAGTGTGGCGAGAAAGACAGCAGAAAACACTACACTGAACAGAGTAACGCCAAAGTAAGCGATTGATAGCGAATAACTACCTGCGGCAATCGACCAGATCGCGCACGCGACGAGCCCAAGTAGAAGCCCAAACAAGCCATGCTCAATACGCGATGCACCACGCAACGGTCGCAAAACCGTCACACCGATTCCTAGCGCCGCAACCCCTAAAACCGCGAACGTCATGGTCCCCCAAACCGCCTCCCCCGAGGCGCAAGCCGTACCCTGGCACGGCCCCACAACGATACCACGGCATGCGGACTCATGCACACGTACAGGCAACAAAAAAGCCCTGAAAACAAGTGCTTTCAGGGCTACGGAAGTATCACGATCGCTCAACGCCGCCTTTTCAACTCACCCACCATCCGCGTTATCCAAACCGGCAGAAACTCACGCCCTAATTCCTGCACGACATTCACGCCTTGCGCCCGACCCACTCGCAACGCCGTCTCCTGCGCCAACGCCCGCGCGTGCTTCCGTTCTTCCGACGACAACTTGCCATCCGAACGCGCCGCTTTAACTGCCTTCACATACGTCTGATACGAATGTTCCACACCGGCCTCCACCGCCATCAACGCCGTGTTATGCCGGGCATGCCGCCGCTCCGCGATCCAATCTATACCCCGAAATGCAATCCACATCGAAGCAGCCGCCGCACCAACAATCGTCAAACCCATTTCCGATTCCAACAGAGTCTCCATCGTCCACCGATCTCCTGAAGAAAATTGTTCCGTTCAACACGTTTCGTAAATATGTCCCCTCTCCTTGGGGAGAGGGCTAGCGTGAGGAGTCGCTCGCGAACATGACTCACCCCGCTACCAACGACCGCCCACGATTGTCCGCATGCACATGTCCATCCGAGTAATCATCCTTCACCCAATCAAAATGTCGACGGCAAACGTCACCCAACGTCGACTGCGGCACTCGGTCCCGCGAAGATGCAATACGTGCCGTTACATCCACCGCAATCCCACCGAATTTCGCAAGGTGCTTCGAGTTGCGCGCCACAGCGCCTCCCTCATCAACCCAACCGATTCGATCCGCTAGCCGTTCCAAATCACGCTGCGTGCGGACGCCATCCGTAACAATCACCCACACCTCCTCACCCGCCATCGCACACAAGTCCCGCCGAACCAGCTCCAACGAATCCACAACGCTCTCATGCACCATCGCAAGCCCATCCCGATTCTCAAATTCCCGCAACCGAAAATGCGAAACCGGCTCACCGTCCAACTCAACCAACAACCGAACATCATTGCGCCCACGTACCATCAGACTCTCCTCATCATATTCCCCCTTTGAAGGGGGCGAGGGGGATGTGAACCATGTGAATACTCAACAAGCACGCGAACGGCCCTAAACAAACTGTCGCGCATCAACGATGTACCCATTCGTAAGGTCATCCGTATCCTTGACCACCGTCATCCCCGGCCGAAGATACAGCTCACCCAACGCAATGCTATCCGCGTCCGCTGCTGGTACAACCGGCGAAACCGCTTCCGTCCCAACCACGACACTCACGTCCCAGTTTTCCAATCGAGCCTGCACCAAATCGATCCGCGGGTCCGTCACCGGTGCCACCACGGCCACCGTCTCCGCTACAGCCGCAAGTTGATACGGAAACCCCGAAATGAATCCATACCCTGGTGCGACTTCCACCGACAAACCCGGCACCGCTTTCGCAGAAACCTTAAGATCATCCACCGATGCGGCGCGAATTACTCCATCGCCTCCGCCCCAGGCCCGGCTCAACAAAAAAAACGCGAGCTCCAAAGCCGACTCAATCCGATCGTCCCAAGTATTCAATTTCGAAGACGCCACCGGACGTTCCTCGAACGCCCAACTCGTCTTAGGATAGCTTCGTCCCATAATTGCCATTTAGAAAACACTCCATATAGCTATTCCCCCTTTGAAGGGGGCCAGGGGGATGTTAGTTTCAACAATTCACTCAATGGTTCTAAATTCGCTAATCCAAGTGATACCCCACGTCAACACCGACCGCCCCGTCATCAAGTCGAAACTGAAACAAGGTCGTTTCACCCGGCTGACTCCGCACCATAAACGTCAATGGACTCTCCACCGTCCGCAATGGCGACGTTAACTGCACTTCCGTGCGGACTTCTCGACCCGAAAATCGATGCCTTAATTCACGAACTCGCCCTACGAGTTTTCCCGTATATCGGTCCGCCCACTCGCCCGATATTTCTCGCTCCAGCCGGTGTAACTGTGCCCCTCGAAACTCCAGAACGTCACCAACCCGGACATCGGGATTACCGGCGAAAAAGACTACCGAGCCGTTCGGTCGCGGATACGCCACATCATCCAACAACCCATTCACCAACTTGTCCGCATCACTCTCTACCGACAATCCAAAGTGATCCAACCCACGCCCCAAAAAACCGAACTCATCAATACTCGATTGCCGTGTATACGTCTTATTGACCGTCCCTGTAACTGGATTCCCATCAAAGAATATGCCGTTGGCAATACCCGTGTCCGTTGAGCCCAATCGAACGCCCATCAAAAGCGGATCAAAATAGTAGACACGATCAGGCGCATCCGGCGCGCGGAATGACACCGCCAAATCCGGCCCCACTTCCCAGATATAGCCGTCTGCCGTATAGCCCAAGGCCGCAATCGCCTCCAACACACCCGCGTCTACATCAAAGTTCGACAACATCGCCGCCGAATCCTCAATCGAATCCACATGCACGCCCATATACGAGAAAAAATCTTTCAGCTCCAGCTCAGGCACCAAGAACCGTCCATCGTCGAATAGAAGAACATCCGCATGGCCCTGCTCCACCATCGCCGCGTTGAAACACTCCCCGCCGCCATACACCAGCCCAAGATACCGCCCGAAAAAATCAATACGATCGTCGAAATCGCCAGCCGAATTCTTATGTGGATTCAGCTCAATGAAATCGATTCCCTTCGTATCCAGCAGGGCCTGCAACGCAACCTTCGCACGATCGCCCGCCAACTTATACCCACTCGCGTCATACTCGGCATCCGTCCAAAAATTGACCTCCGGATGCAATTTCTTCGCATGTGAATTACGGCCCGTTTCCTCCGAATCAATCAACATCATTCGCAAGTCAGGCCAATCATCGCCGTCCACCTTGAGACCCGCGATCGTGTCACCATCCTTCGCAAACGCCCCAGTCACATCGATACGGTTGCTGCCAACCCACTGCCCGGTCGAGATTCCACCAATCTCCAATTCATTCTCGATGGTCTTACGCCCATCGAACTTTGAATGCTCCCGCACCGCACCATCAGGATAAGAATCATGGTCAACCGTATAGTGAACTTCGCCCAACGCACGCTGAATCACATCCCGTACAATCGCGCTGATCGTTTGATTCGTATACGCCCGCTTCACACTCGTGTTGCCAGCCCGCGTTCGCGAATCGGCCCGGAACTCGAGTACTTCATGAAGCGAAACATACCGATCCAAAATCAGTTTGCTAACATCGCTCCACTCCGGCGATACCTCCGATACAGAAGACTCGCAGAACATCCGACCGCCCACCAAAACCCGCACCCGATAATCGATACCCAAATCGGTGACCGATTTTGGTAAGAGGCCCCGAATACGGTCGGTACCATCCGGCGCACTGCGCACCGCCTCCAACAACGGCACATCATCGAACGCATGGAGGCGTCGTCCCCACGTGTCATAGATCTCAACAACGTAATCCAAAGCCGCCTCCTTACCACCACCGATCTCGATACACAACCGTAGCCGAACCCGTATGCGAACTCGCCGCGTCATCCGTATACGTCAACGTCGTACCGGCTGGATCCACAACCGGAAAATCGCCCGACACATACGGCGTCACGTCCACACTCTCTAACGTCGCCCGCCGCTCAACCCCATCAAAGACCAGCGTTTCGCCATCCGCCATACTCCCCGAATACGCGACGCCATTCGTCCCGTCCGAGAACGACGGGTCCACAACCGTGCCCGACGCAACCAAAGAAATCACCGCCAAGGCCGACTCATTACCCGAAGAGCTCACACTCAACGTCGAACCGGAAGCCAAAATGCTCCAATTATCTTGCGTTGCCAACGTCGATTCCTCGAAAGGGTTCCGCGCACGCAACGTCAATGTAAACGCACCGCACGCACGTTCACGCAACACTTGCCGCTCAAACGATTCACGCCGAACAAACAGGCGCCGACCCTCGCGTAACGATAGCGCCACGGTAAAGCCGTCAACGGACGCAGCGTCCAACACCGCGTCCAACCTGGACTCCACGCCCGCAACCGTGCTTTCCCCGGCAATTAAGCCTTTCACCAATACCACACGCTCGTCCCGGCCTGCGACCTCTTCATACTGCTCTTCAAACGTCGTGTGGCCCTCGTCAAACGTCAAACTCCCCAACGTAATCGCCAAAGCCTACGACTCCCCTAGAACCGGCCGCGTATCCGTCACGCCCAACAACAGCCGCTCCGGTTCATCGACCAAATAAGGCTGCAACAAATACCAAGCCTGATCTTCCGCCGTCGACGCCGCCGCCCGCAGCGCATCAAACCGGCCACCCTCAGTCACCCGGTTCCCGCCCACCGACACATTCTTTTGAACGAACGCATCATTCGACGACAACGAATGCAACAACAATGCCCCCGCCAACAACGTCTCACCCGCCACCAGAGCCGCCTCAGGCGATCCCGTATCCACATCGGAATGCAGATTGCGCAACACAACCTCGTGTGCGTCATCAATACTCTTCGTCACCAAACTCGACGGAACAAGCGTGGTGTCCTCCAACTGAAACTTAAGCCGAACGTCGTTCTCAACAATAAATGCAGCCACAAGAATTGCCCTTTACATAATGATTTCCTCCCCCTCGAAGGGGGAGGATTAAGGAGGGGGT
>JAJDAB010000060.1 GCA_029262095.1 Candidatus Hydrogenedentota bacterium | reverse complement strand
ACCACGAAAAATGGAATGGCCGCGGATATCCATTTGGCATTGAGGGTGAGTCGATTCCCCTCGCCGCACGTATCGTCGCGTTGGGTGATGCGTTTGATGCATTGACGACAAAGCGACCGTACAAAGAAGCATTCAGCCACGATGTGTCGCGTGACATCATCGTAAAAGACGCGGGCGCGCATTTCGATCCGGACGTTGTCGAAGCATTCCTAGAGCGAGAAGAAAAATTTATTCGGATCAAGCAGTCATTTCAGGATGCTGAGCCGGTTGAAGCGCCTGAGCTCGTCCCGGCACAATAGCGCTACAATAATTTCCTTACCTGCTGAATCAAATCTTTTGGCGAGAAGGGTTTTCCAATAAATGCGGACGCGTCAAGTCCGTCGACCCGATCGCTAATCTCCATCTCGGTATACCCACTGGTCAACATGATGGGGACCTGTTCGCCCAGCGCACGAATCCGGCGCAACGTTTCTTCACCATCCATTTTCGGCATGCTCATATCGAGTATGACCAGATCGACTTTCTTCTCGCTTTGTTCGAGTACCCGTAATCCGCGCATCCCATTTTCGGCGACCAACACGTCGTAGCCAAAATGTTCAAGCACCGACCGCGTTACTCGGCGAACGCTAATTTCGTCGTCGATGACCAGCACTGTGCCTCCTTCGCTGCTCGAGTCGCCAGAATCGGATGTCTCAGTCGCTTCCGGGCGGGCGTGTGCCGTCGCTGGGAGTAGCACTTGGATGGTCGTGCCTTTTTGAGGCCACGTCATCACATTGATTGTGCCGTGGTGTGCGCGAACAATTCCAAGCGTCGAAGCCAGACCGAGACCGCGGCCCGCAAATTTGGTCGTGAAAAACGGGTCAAATATTTTGGACTTCGTCTCATCGTTCATTCCGGAACCCGTATCGGTCACTTCGATAATTACGTACTCACCCGAAGAGAGCTGGTCACCTGCCACCGTCTGGCCGAGGTAATCCGACTCAAAATCACCAAGACCGGTAAACAGGAGGATTCGTCCAGGGCCATCGCCTATCGCGTCGGCGGCGTTCGTGATGAGATTCATAACAACTTGACGTAGCTGCGGGGCGTCGCCAGCCACCAGCGGTAGACCATCTTCCAACTCGGACCGCAGGTCGATCTTCTTCGGGATGATCGTTCGAACCAAAGTCGTCAGATTCGCGACCAATTCGGAAGTGTCCAGCGGTTCGATTCTAAAGTGACCTTTGCCCGTGTACGTCAGAAGTTGGTTTACCAAGTCACTTGCCCGGCGGGCGGAAGACTCGATTTGTTCCAGATTCTTGCGCCGCGCACTCTCGGGCGGCGTATCCATCAACATCAACTCGGCGTTGCCCAAAATACCGACGAGTAGATTATTGAAATCGTGCGCGATACCCCCCGCGAATACGCCCATGCTTTCGAGCTTCTGGGTATGTTGCACTTGCGTCTCCAGTCTACGGCGTTCTTCATTTACCTTTTGACGGACACGCATACCGCCCAAGATCTGCGACGCGATTCTCACCAGCATGATATCGATGTCAGACCACGCACGGCTTTCATGGTTCATTTCGGCCACGAGCACGCCCACGAGCGAATCACTCGCGCGTATCGGTGAAATTATTGCAGCTTCGATGCTAAACCGCTGAAGAATTTCGATTTCATCAGCAGCATCCGCCGGAACTTCCGCGATGGAATTGAGGATAATAAATTCGTCCTGCGCGAGAACATTCGCCACAGATGGGAATGATCGGAATATGTCGAAGTCGTGCATGTCGTCAACGAATTCAACGGATCGTTCCCCACGCCACCACGCCAGATGCGGTTCGCTCGAATCAGCAAGACCCGCCAGCCAAAGATAGCATCGGTCGACTTCGAGGAAGGAGCCGATCGCTTCTAGTGCGCTTCGGTACCCTTTGTTTAATTCTTCGGCGCTAAGCTCGATAACCATGGTCGCAATGGAGCGGATCACTTCTTCGGCGGCGATACGGCGTTGTAGCGCGCTGTGTGCGGCTTTCCGTTCGCGCGTTGTGACGATGACGTCCCCGACGATACGCAGAAGCGCGCTTGTCGTTTCACTCCACGCGTGACCCGAATCGGCTGCGCCGACTCCAATTGCACCGACAAATCCCGTTTCAGCGATTAGGGGCACGACGACGATAGAACGCGTTCCGGTTGTGTTAAGCCATGCCTGTTCGGCTTCACTGCCATCAGGCCAACCGTTCGGTCCAATCTCCGCCACGTCGCCCGCACTTAGCACACCGTAGAGCCACGGAAGCGCAAGATCATCGGTCGGGATATTCGCCGGTCCAAGTCGCTGACCAGGATCCGCAATTCGGTCAGTCGATATGCAAAACCGGTGCTCGGTGTCAGGGCGCGCTGACAAGATGAAACCGCGATCCGCCTGTAAGAACACCGCGACCGCATCGATCGCACGGTCGATGGCTTCGTCAACCCGTTCGGGTTTGACGTGTAGAAAGTCTATCGAGATTTGCGAGACGAGAGAATTAAGCGATTGGCGGCGATTTGTTCCCGAATCACCAACGCCCTCTCGACGCGGTTCCCCCAATTGTTGGTCCATCGGCCAGTAGTTCCCCCATTGATACCGATGCTCGTTTCCCCCGCGTACTATACATCATTCACCCCCACAAGGTTCAGGGGGCGGCTCGGTGGAGATGAAGAGCCGTAGGGAGGACGGGTTCCGTGACGTCGAGTTGACGATCGTTTTCAAGCGTGCTATTGCTGACTGCCGCAGGCACCTCCTCGGCCGAAACGGACGGTGCGCCGCCTGGCCAGGCCACAATGAAAGGGGTAACGCAAGCAACAACAATCGGCAGCGCAGATGCCGCGATTCCCCAAGACCATCGTTGACCTTGGTGACCAGTCCGCTCGCCCCCTGTTAGCAATAACGCTTCCCGCGTTCGGATTTCGTTCAGTGTTGCTTCGTATGACCGCTCCGCGCCGACATACCGAATCGATTCGCGGGCGCTGTCCAGCACGGTCCGCACATCTTCCATTGCCTCGCGGCAGTGGTAGCACGTCGCCAGATGCACGTCCACACAAAGCCGTTCAGTGACTCGCGTCTCTTCGGTCAAATAGTCGACCAGACGATCTTGTATTCGATTGCAATCCATTTAGTGAATGATTCCGTAGTTCTTACGACGTTTACTAATTATATAAATGGCAAATTTATCGGGATACGATCGCGACAATTAGTCAAGATGCTTCCAATCCCACGAACAAATCCTTAAGTTTAAGCCGTAACTTCTTGACGGCAAGAAGTTTGCGGGAACGAACCGTATTGGTCGGACACTGGAGCACTTGACTCACTTCCTGTAGCGATAGACCATCGATATTGCGCAAGACGAATGCCATTCGTTGCTCATCCGGTAAACTCTGAAGCGCCTTACCGATCGTATCGCTGAGTTCCGATCGCCATACGATTTCGTCGGGATGGTGGGCGACGTCCGCGCGCAGCTCATGCGCAGCGACATCGAACATTTCGAGTCGCCCTAATTTGCGACGTTTCTTGAGCTCGCGGCAATGCTCAAGCCAAATGTTTCGTGCGAATGAAAACAGGTAAGCGGGAAAACTGCCGTTGGGCGAGTACCTTGCGCGTAGACGCCAAATCCTGAAAAAGGTTTCTTGAGTAAGATCTTGCGCGGTGTGTGTGCTTCGACTCATGCCGTAAAAGAAATCGAGTAACCGCCGTTGATAGCGATTATAAACCTCACGAAACGCCCGGTCATCATTCTTGCGGACCCGTGTCATTAACTCGGTGTCGAGCATGTCTCGCGGTGAACGTCTGGCCATTCATGAACTCCCAGCTAACCCGTATTGAGTAAAATGGCAATTGTCAGCGTCGACGATCAAACTATTCTACCCGCTTGGGAAAAAAGAGTTTCCGTCGCATTGGTGTTTGATTCCCTAAAGTGTTTTCATATAAGTAGTTAAGGCGATTGCCGGGTGAGGTATATATGGAGCGTATTCCTGAAAAAGAACGGATGGACGGCCTAGACGCAGCAAACGCGTACGCCACGGCCGATTTCTCCGACGTTAATCAGAAATTCGTGGAGGCCGTTTCCGACGCGATCGGGCGACATAGACCTCGATGGACGCTAGACTTGGGGTGCGGTCCCGGCGACATTCCAATCGCTTTGGCCGATAAGGGCATGGGCTCGTTCATCGTTGCAGTAGACGCCGCTGCAGAAATGTTGAGTTGGGCGAAAGCGCGCGCGACATCAGTCGATTACGCCGGTCAAGTGGCGTTTGTGCGCGGTGACGCGAAGGCATTGCCTTTCGCGGATCGCACATTCGATGCGGTTGTCTCGAACAGTATTCTGCATCATGTCGTGGAACCGCATCTGTTCTGGCGCGAAGTCGCGCGGATGCTCAAGAGTCAGGGCCACGTGTTCATGCGGGATTTGTTGAGGCCGAATTCAATCGCAAACGCACGCTCGATAGTTGATGAATATGTCAGCGGCGAATCGGAAATGTTACGCGGCGAATTCTTCCGCTCATTGTGCGCGGCGTACACGGTAAAAGAAGTGCGGGAACAACTCGACGCCGCCAGCCTAACGCAATTGCACGTCCGTGTCTCTACTGACCGACACCTTGATGTGATCGGTCGAATTTGATCGAATGCTATTCACCGCCAATATGGATCTCGACGGGAAGAATCCCCGCGATAGTCCCACTCGCATTCGAGGGAATCTCTTTGCCATCTAGCACCAGACGGTACGGACGGCCGAGTTGTGCGTTAAACGGGACCGTTACGGGGTCCGCATAGTAAAATTCGAGCGATTCTTCATATTCGAACAGCTCGATATCCATCCGTTGTTCGGGCCGATCAGTGCCGACTTCGATTCGGACCAGGGCGCCATGTTCGTTCAGCCATTGAGAACCCGTGGTGGCAAATTGGAGGACATACTCCGTGGGCAATTTGGATGGTGGAAGTTCGAGACGACCCGGAACGGTCTGGCCGTCATGGTCCGAGCCGTACTCAATGATCGTTGGAAGTTCTTGCAGGAATGCTTTACCTTCGACTTGGTATGCGGTGCTCGCGCACAAGCCTAGTGCGACAGCGCATTGTACGCCCGCAATAACGGATCCGCGCACGAAGCGCGGCGAGAATAGCCAAACGATTAGCGCGACTATGATTGCGACATAGATCAACGGCGCGAACATGAGAAACGGTACGGGGAGCCACGTAAGTGCGACCAGCACGCTTGCACTCGCAAAGCCCACGGCAATGATCGTTCCCAACGACGGCATCGGAATACGCATCGCGAATGACGCCACCCAAAGCGCTATTGGGCAACACACGGCCAGTACAACGGCCATGACCAAGCGCATCGAGAACAATCCGGTTGCGAGTACCGTATATACTTTCGCCTGACCGGAGATTTCGGCGGGCGGTGTGTGCTGAACGGTCCAAGCTTCGTAAAAACAATACCCCGAAATCGCCACTGCGATTAGCGATATTAGGATGGCGGAAATCGTAACCGGTGTGTGGTCTTGCAAGTCTATGAGCGTTGGTGTCGCTTTGAACGGCTCCGACTTGGGTGGTTCGGCAGAGTATGAATGCTCGTCCGACGCGAGTGTGGCGTGACACTGCCAGCACCGTTCAAATTCGTCGCCATTCTCCGCGCCGCAACTTGGACACGCACGCCCGGCGGCTGGTACGGGCACGTGTGCATCCGCCTTGGCCGATTTTCCAGGTGAGAGATTTTCCAATGCTTCGCGCGCAAACGGATGCTTCGGGTGTCGCGTTAGTATTTCCTGCCATGCGCGCGTCGCGGCAGCGTGTTGACCCGCGGCTTCCAGTGCACGGGCGAGCTGCTGCCGAATGGGGACTTCGTCGGGCCAAGATTCAAGCGAATGTTCCAGCTCCCGGATGGCTTCCGTGTTGTTCCCCAATCGATAGTAGGTGGCGGCCAGATATCGCGCGATATTGAGTTTAGTCGGCCAATGCTTACGCAATACGCGCAGATGCGATAGGGCATCCTCAAAGTCGCCGGCCATATAGAGTTTCTTGGCCAGTCGCCACCGTTGAGCGCGATCATCCGGATGGCGCTTGACGTATCGTTGTAAATCATGAACGTTCGACATTGCTTACAGACCGATCATTGGAGCGCGGTTCGCGAACGCTATTTTCGCTTTCCGCGGCCACGCCGTTGAGCTTTCTTGAAGCGTTCTGCCCGGTATTGTAACGCAGAATTGACTAGCCACGTAAGGATGGCGGCGGCGAACCCCGCAAACGTGAGGCCGACTCCAACTCGCAAGTACCATTTCGTGCTTTCATACGCGATCATCCACGCGAAGTAAATACAGAGCGGACAGAGCACCACCGTCAGCACCATAAAAAAAGTCCAACCCACCGAATCGAAGCGTGGCGCGGACGCGGTATTCTTTTTAGCCATTTGTGCTTAAGTCTCCCAACTGTTGGTGTTGACCGCACTTGTGACTACGGCTTTGGGCAAGGTCACGCGAAACAAAGCACCGCCCTCCGGGGCGTCCAGAAGTTCCACGCGCCCCTTGTGTTCCTGCGCGATTTTCTGGGCGACCGCGAGGCCGAGTCCAGTCCCTTTGGACCCCTTAGTGGAGTAGAAAAGATCGAAAATGTGTTTGCGGTCGCTCTTGGGTACGCCGGGTCCGTTGTCCGCTACTTCGAGAATCACATCAGAATCCGTGGTCGCCGTAATCCGAATTTGACCACCCGTCTCGGGTACCGCGTCGGCCGCATTGATCATCAAGTTGAGCAGGCACCGATAAATCGCTCGTTCATCAACCGAAACCTGGCCTTCGGCTCCCGACGTATCAATGTTCAATTCCACGTTCCGGCTGGCGAGCAACGCCCAAAAGGTTTCCTCAACGTCACGAATGATGCGCGCCAGATCAGCCGAAGCACGCAACGGTTTTCGAGGTTTCGAAATGGCGAGCATGTCTTCGACAAAGTTGGCGATCCGGCGTGTACTTCGCTTGAGTACGGGCCAAGTACGTTCGACCGTATCGTATTGCTTGTCCTTGAGCCCTTGGTCGATCACGTCGACACCCGCGCCGAGGCCCGTAATGATGTTCTTGGTGTGATGCGATACTGCAGTGACCGCTTGGCCGATGGCTGCAAGCCGTTGTGATCGCATATTCGCTTCAATGAGCCGCGCATTCGCGATAGCCGTCGCGACCAATCCGGCGAACATCTCCATGAGTGCCACATCAAATTCGGTAAAGGAATCACCATCAATCTTGTTCAAGACTTCGAGCACGCCAACGAGTTTTCCCCGGTCCGCAAGCGGAATGGCGAGAATGTTACGCGTGTCGAATTGAGTCGCGGCATCAGCCTGTCGAAAGAAGCGAGGATCGTTTGGCGCATCAGGGACATTGATGGACTTTTGCAACTGCGCGGCTGAGCCCGCGATGCCCTCGCCAAGTCGCAGACGAACACCCTGTTTTAGCGCTTGTTGATCGCCGCTCTCGCCTAATGCGACATGGAAATACAACTCGCCGACCCGTTTGTCGTAGAGGAGAAGCGATGAGGCTTCAGCCCCCGCCACTTGTTTGCTCTCCTCCATAATCCGTTCAAGCAGCGTATTAATATCCGTAATGTCCGCGATGAATCCGTGGACACGGTGCATGGCGTCGATGACACGGCGCAGCGTTGCGGCGTCTGCGTTGGCTAGCCAGGCAGGCGGCGGCGATGTGATTTTGGTTTCAGTTTCGAAGTCCGGCATCGAGATAGGTTTCCAGCGTATCCAAGGCATGATATACGACATCGCCGACCACTTGAAGACTTTCGGGGCAACACTTGTCGATCGTGTCGTTTTCGGTATGCCAAGTTCGTTCGTGGTCGACGGAGGATCCTCCGTATTGAAAGTCGATGAGATTCATCGCAGGAACCCCCGCCAAACGGAACGGTATGTGGTCGTCCGTGATCGCGGTACCGGAGTTTAGAAAGTGTCCCTCGTATCCTAATTCGCGCGCTTTGCCCCACACCGCCGTCTGCATCCACGTCGGTGACGCGATGTCGCGCTGGACGCCGAGGTAGCAGTCGCCAATCATGTCGACATTCAGCACGGCATGTACGTTATCGATTTCGCCGGTTTCCTTGACATGCTCAACAAATGCACGGCTTCCAAAAATACCATTGGTATCGGACCATTCGCCGAACGCTTCTTCTCCGTCGTAAAACACAATCCAAACGGTGCGACCTTCACGTTGGTTTCCGATAGCGCGGGCAAATTCAAGCAGCCAGGCGGCGCTTGCACCGCCGTCGTTGGCACCAATGAACGCAATGTCGTCCATTCGTTTTGTATCGTAATGACCGCTGAGCACAATGACGCCCCGTTTGGTTCCCGCGATCTCGCCGACGATGTTGACCATAGGAACAACCCCGATAGGGGTTTCCGCGTCAAATTCATGAACACGTGTCTTGAGGCCCGTTCCTTCGAGCGTATCCAGTATCAGCGAACGAGTTTGCCCTAGGGATTCGGAATCGGCTGGCCGCGGTCCAAGCGCGCAGATCCGCTCTAGCGTTTCATAGGCCCGCGCCCCATCGAAAGGCGATTTGGCTGCGGTTCCAGTCGGACGTTGCGAATCATCGCGGGCGAGTAGCGGGCGTAGCCCGCTGGCCAGGAGACCGAGCAGAACAAAGGCCACAACACCAAATGCCACGATAAATCGAAGTGAGCCGGACCCGGCTGAGAAAGGGCGATTTTGGAGCGGTCCAGTCATGAATTCCTCGATTAGTTGGTACAGGTGCTATCCGCAGGTCTTGTGCAACTTGCCGTCGTCCATACAGTTAGACCGTATCATTCTACATGATCTCGGACCCAAAAAGGATGAATTGGTTTAGGTCCACACTGATCAGAGTGCAGAAATGAATATACTGAGCAAAGCGACATTTATGCTGGAAAATAAACAGAGCTACTGATACAATATTTCACGAAGCGAGAAGTAAAAAGGCAGTCTGTACAAATGCAGAGATATGACATTGAAAGCGATTGGGACGATCCATTCGAACGGGTGGATGAGCGGCGCAAATTGCCCAGATTTCGGTCAGATATGAAAATCATGATAGCCCTAGAGAGTGGTTCGGCGCGACGCAATTTGGTCGGTCCGGGCATCCTGAGCGATATGTCGGAAGGTGGCGTCTACTGCGTGACCAAACATCAGCTCAGTCAGGGCAATGACTTGATCTTACGATTCCCAACGAAAATGTGTCCGCCGGAAATGTGTATGCCATCGTCGTTCTACGGTTCAGCCAAAGTGGTGAGAACCGCGCCGGATACCGAGGATCGAATTTTTGCTGGTATTGTCTTCGGTGACGAACTTAAGCAGAACATGGAATTCTCGTTGTTCGTACAGCACCTAGAGGCGGCTGCACTCGCAGGATAAACAAAACGCTACGCTACGCGAAAATGTAGCGTGCCAAGTACGCTACATATCCCACTACGAATATGCCGCCTTCCCAACGGTTGACTTGACGCTTCGGAATTCCGATTACCATCGAAACGAAAAGTGCGATGGTGACCACAATGACCAAACCGATATCGAAGTTGAGCCCGGAACCGACCGGCAACGGGGCGATTTGGCTGCCAATCCCGAGCACCAGAAGAATATTGTAAATATTCGATCCGACCACGTTTCCCAGTGCTATTCCAGGGTTCTTTCGCAAGGCCGCAATGACCGAAGTCGCTAGTTCCGGAAGCGATGTGCCGATCGCTACGATGGTCAGGCCGACTACCCCTTCGTCAATATTGAGTGCGCTCGCCAGTTCAAGCGCGCCGCTCACGACCCATCGACCGCCAACAATGAGCACAGTCAACCCCAGCACAATGCGAACGACCGCACCGATCCATGGTTCCTTTTCTACATCGCCTTCACTTGGCGAAGGCTGATTTCGAATGACTTCGAACAGGTAGTACAAAAACACCAAAAAGACAAGGAGAAAGATGAGTCCGTCGATGCGCGAAATCACATTGCTACTTGAATCGCCGTCGAACAACATGTCATTCGCCACGATCCCAAGCAGGACGGCCGCGAGGAGACAAAACGGTATTTCTTTCCAAACGGTATTCCGTTCAGCGATGACCGGCGTTATCACGGCCGTGATGCCCAGCACGAGCATGATGTTGGCAATATTGCTGCCCAGTACGTTACCGATGGCGAGTTCCGTTTCACCCTCCACAACGGAAAAAATCGTGACCACGATTTCGGGGAGCGAGGTGCCGAACGATACGATCGTAAGGCCAATGACCAGGGGAGAGACTCCAAATCGGAGCGCGAGACTTGCCGCCCCGTCAACCAGCCAGTCGGCCCCCTTAATCAAGCAAGCGAAACCGATGATAAGTAATATATAGGGCCACATGGCAGCGTCCAGGCAGTATTGTTAAACGAGTCTCGCATCGATATACGCGGTAATTCGGCAATCACCGGTCGCCCGATACGGTATACTAATTTCTCGTCGCAATGGTAGTTGTGCCAGGAATCACCGGTGATTATCGCGAATTCATGCGAATGACTTCGCCGCGATTTGTTGTAGAAAAGGAGGGCTACGCCCGATGTTGCAGGCGATCTGTTTGAGCCTTCTAATGAGCGCGGCGGGCGATCCAAAGGTATATGAGCTGCGGCCCGGGGTTAGCGTGTGGGATGTCGCCGCCCATGATTTTGATAGAGACGGACAGCAAGACCTTCTAGCGCTGTGCTGTGATGAGACGAGCGATCCGCTCAAGAAAAACTGCGATGTGTTTCTGGCAACACCGCTGGGCGGTTACCAATCCAAGCCCTCGGTACGCTTGCCCATCTCGCCGGATGTCGGAGCGGTATTCTTGGCCGAAATGACAGGAGAAGCGCCGAAAGAGTTGGTCGCCGCGTCATCAGAGGGCGTAAAGGTTTATGCGTTCCATGATGACGGGTTTGAAGAAATCGCGTCGTCTCAATTCATTTCCTTATACCCCAGTGCATCGCGAGAGCCCAGTATCCTGTCCAAGGGTGCAGAAGATGTCGATGGCGACGGTATAGATGAATGGATTGTCCCTATGCCAACGGGGTACGACATTCGAACGCCGGACGGCGTATTAAAGCGTATTCGATGTGACGTCAATAGCGATATTCGCGTTGGCAGCGGCATGTACATCACCAATGAGCTGCCCGCATTTTACGCGTTCAACCTCCCTGATGAAACCCAAAAGGTGTTGGCATTTCTAAGCGACGAATACGCCGACTTCGCCTTCGGCGCGCAATGGGATCAATCGTCCCGATTCAAAATCCCGATTCAGCTAGACGAAAGTTGGGATTCGAACGCAGAAATGAAAGACATCAATGGCGATGGCCTACCCGATCTGATTGTGACGGAAACCCGTGGAACCGTAAACCTTCGTGGCCAAACGCAGGTCTACATGGCGACGGGGCCGATGCAGTACCCCGATAAACCGAGCGCCACATTTACGAACAAAGGTTCGTTTACCGCGCCGTTGTTGCGCGACATAAACGGTGACGGCAGCTTAGATCTTATGTTCTTGAACGTGCCGTTCGGCGTGAGGTTCTTTGTGAACTTTTTCGTGATGGGGAATCTCGGTATCAACATCGAAGTGTACTTGTTCAGGAACGGCAAATTCGGCGTCGTACCCGACTTCCGTACCGATGTGACTATCGAGGCGCCTGACGGTAAAGAGTCTGCGTCTTACGCGTTGGGCGACTTTAGCGGCGACGGTCGGTTGGATGTCGCATTCGGATCGGAAAGCAAAACGCTCGCAATTCGAACCGGTAGCAAAAAACGATTGGTGTCGGCCCGGCCCTGGAAAACGGTTAAAGTGTTTTCGTTCGGGACCGCGCTTCCGTTCAAACTGAATCGTAACAAGGCAGATGACTTGGTCATTTTCCACCCCGGAATTTCCCGCCGCGACCGCATCGAAGTCATCGTCTTCTAGTTCGCAATAGCCGCGCTCCAGCCACCCATGCTCCGCGCCGCTTGTCCGCCAACCCCGGCAAGGTATGCCTATCCCGTTTGCCGGATCGCGAAATCAACGGTACACTCTTGACACTAGGACAAATTTTCCTTATATTTACCAAACACAATATATAGTTGAGTTTGATCTTCGATTGTCTATATAGTGTGTAACAGACCAATTTTATAGTAGTTAGGGGGCCTCAGTTTGCCCGAAGACCCACAAAAAAGCGCACCCGACGACGACACGAATGGTGCGCAAAATGCCGCTGGAGATGGGCAATCCGAAGACAGTGATTCGCCACTTCTTGATCAATCGGCAATCGATTCGTTGCTCGAAGGCGAAGTTTCTCTGACCGACGATTCTCAATCTGAACCCGGCGATGATGCGATTTTGGATCAGTCGGCCATTCATGCCCCTCTCAGTGGTGGAGCGAAATCAGGGGAACCAGTTGACGGGCCATCAATGGATGACACCCCGCTTGACGGAGCGGATGCAGACGACGTTCCTTTGGATGATGCGAAACTCGATGACATCATCGGAGCTGCGGAGGTGGCAAAAGAGGATCCGAGTGCGGACGATGATATCGACGTACCTGATCTTGCTGCCGAAGCGGAAATAGCGGATGCGATTCCGGATATCGGATCGGAGAATGTGGCCGCCGCAGGCGCCGCGCCAAGCGACGAGCAACCGATGGACCAAGACCTAATCGATTCGCTGATCTCCGATGCACAAGTCAATGAACCGGCAATTGAAGAGCTGGAAGAAGTGGTTGTTACCGAGGAAGACGCCGAAATCGCATTAGGCGATGAAGGCTGGGGGGAAGGGGCCGATTCGGAGGCATCACCAACAGAAGCTGAAATTGTCGATCTGGACGACGACGAAGAAGAAGGGGAGTCGAAGCCTTCCAAGGGATTCTCGATTTCGTTTCCGGGCTTTGGAGAAAGTCTTCCAAAGATAGCTGCATCGTTGCTATTTGGTATTGCGTGCAGTATCACCGTCTTTTCATGGCTAATACTAAATGAGCACCGATTATCGAATTCGGATAAGAACGTTGCGCCCGGTGACGAAATCATTCGCCGTGCCGTCGCGTCTGCTGAAGGGCTAATCGAGGACGGCTTGTACGACCGTGCTGCACTCGAACTCGACGATGCCGTAACCGCTGCGCCAAACGCATCTAATCTCAATGATGCACGGTACTTGAAAATTAAGACGCAGTATTTGCGACTGTCCGAGACGCCGGACGCAAGCGACGCCGAAAGACTATTGGCGTCGATGGGGACGTTCGCCGATCAAGCCTCCGACCATCCAAGGGTCACCGAAGTTTTACGTTGGCGGGGCGATATCTATGACCGCACCGGGATTCCGCTGGCGGCGTTGGGTGTGTACAACGATCTACTCACAAATTATGTATCGCCGCTGGATGGTGACCGGATACTGTTGGCCGCCGGAAAATCCGCCTTGCAACTTGAACGACCGCAGCAGGCCGCAGATTACCTGCGCCGACTTCGGCAGGAGTATCCCTCATCGGATGTTGCTGACGAGGCTGGGTTGTATCAGGGCGACGCCTACCGGGAACTTGGTTCTCGCGAGAAAGCCGATCTGATATACCGACAAATCGCGGTATCGAATCCGGCCGCGCGGATTGGTGCCCAAGCGTTCACACGGCAAGCGCAACTGTCGTTCGATGATGGGGAGTACGACGATGCGATCGAATTATTGGAGACCCGGTTAGCGACTGCCACGACGACGGACGGAAATGAAGATGCCTATTTGCTATTGGCCCGTTCGCTGAACGCCACGGGGCAATTCGAGGAATCGGAACGCGTACTTCGGGAACTGACGCAATTCTTTCCCGACAATCCCCGCACCGCAGAGGCGTTGGTGGAACTGTCAAAAGTCATGGAATCGCGCGGTCGCCGGTCTGAGGCGTCAAATATCGCACGTCAAGCGGCACAACGCTTTCCCAAGAGTTCCGAAGCGCTAGAAAACGCAGCCGTGTTCTTGGCGCAAGCGGGCGACGAGCGTTCCGCGGCGGAATCATTGTTAGAGGCCGATGCGGCAGGGGCCGACAACCCAAAACTGTTGTTGGACGCGGCAAAGCACTACGCGGAAACGGGCGAAACGAAGAAAGCGCAACTTACTTACGAACAGTTGTTGGAGTCATACGGGAATAGTCCGGAGGCCTTTGATGGCCGAATCGAACTGGCCGGAATATATTTCGATCAAGGGAAAGTGCAAAAGTCCATCGATTGGTTGGAAGACCTTGCCGCCGTGAATGCAGATGGTCCACGCGCGGTGCCTGTTCTGATCGCGCTGAGTGATCGATATAGCCGGCTAGGTCTGAATGATCGGGCGGCGGAGTATCAGAAAAAAGTAGCCTTAATCGCCGGCGAACAACCCGTTTTGGCAAACGCCACAGTTGCGTTATTGGAAGGCAGCGGCGTGGAATCCGGCTTGGCGGCTGCGCACCAAGTCGATGTGGACCGACTGCCCGACCCGTTGGCGTATCAATTCTTGCGCGCCCATGGCGTCGCGCTACGCACGGTTGACGGCCGCCGCGCTCTAGCCCAGCTGGAGCGTGCCTACAACAACTATCCAGCCGATCGGAAGCCCGATGATGCTGTGGATCTACTCGAACTGTACTTGACTGCCGATCGTACGGGCGCGGCTCGTGCGTTGGTGATGGACCTGAACGCCGCGGCCAAGTCGGACATTTCCGCAGCGCCCGCCTTGTTGGAAGCCACTGTTAAGTGGGGCGACCACTTGTTTGAGCGGCGTGACTTTCGGGCGGCCGCCGAAGCGTATGCATTGGCGGATTCAGCCGTAACGGAAGAGAGCGATCCGCTTACCGCGTGGGCCAAACTTCAACAGGCCAACGCGAAATTGCAGTTGCGTGACGTCACGGAGAGTGTCCCGCTGCTTGAAGAGGTTTCGAATTCTGGAAGCATTTGGAGTAACGATGCCACGTTGCGGCAATCGTACGCTGAAGTGGAGCGGCGTCTGGCGCATGAAGAACCACTCTCGCCGAATGGTGACTAAATGACGATGACGCTGACCGAGCGATTAGAGAATCTACTTCAGCGCCAGATCGAATGGTTCGAAGAGGCGCTAGCGTGGTACGAAAACCTGGCGCACGAGATGGGGGTGGAGGCGTACGACGAATTGTTGACGCACCTCGAGGAACATGGGAAAGCCATCGATGCATTTACGCGCGAAAGAGAAATTTTGGAGAAAGAAATGCGTGTAGGCGGTGCGGCGACGTTGCCG
>JAJDAB010000059.1 GCA_029262095.1 Candidatus Hydrogenedentota bacterium | reverse complement strand
CGCTTCGACCACACGATTTGGTCATTCACGATTTCTTCAATGATTGACCGGCGGCGATCGAGATTGCCTTTCAGTGCTTCAAGGCGATTCGACTCTGCAACGATTTCTTGCAACTTCGGGTCGTCCAACACCGACTTACTGTCGGCCAGCGCAATGCGTTCGCCGCGAATCGATGCCTGAACGGCAAGAAACGATCCCGCGACTGCGAGCGCACTCACGCCAAGAAGGAGCACGCTAATCAAATAGGGTAACGGCGTCCGCTTAATCGGCCGTAAGTGATCCGGTAGTAAGTCAATGTGAATCACAGCTGCGATGCTCCCCGCGCGGCAAGGCCAACGGCAACCATAAACTGTGCCGGCTGCTCACTCATCAGCCCCGCGTCCGAACCGCTCCGGAGTATCAGGGCACTGTCCATCGGATTTGCAACTTCGACGTTCAGACCAAGTTCATCGGTCAACGTTTCGGCAATCAATGGGAACTCGGCGATGCCGCCGCTAATGACCACGCGATCGACCGGGTGTTCGTAAAGCTGCTGCTCGTAGTAATCGAACGACCGGCGAATCTCGCCCACCAATTTTTGCAGGGGCGGACCAACGAGTTCCTTCACGGTCTTCTCATCGCCGGGAGCGCTCAGCGCTGATGCGCTTGAAATCTCTGGCGCAGGGCTGCCGCCCCCCATCGCGTCCAATTCTTCACCAAGCGGATCCAACGGATTCCCACCCATCGCTTTGAGCGCGGGTGCTTCATTGCTTTCCGCAGACGCGTCTGGCGCCTCATCAAACGGTAGTGGCGGCGGCTCTTCCGGCGTCCCCATTTCGGCGCCGGCTTCTAACATCTCGCGCTGTGCTTGTTTCAAATCGCAGCGGCGACTTTTGGCAATAGCTTGCACGCAATCGCGCGCGCCCCAGTTTACGTCGCGAATGAAATTCGAAATACCGTCTTTAATAAAATGGATGCTCGTATTCGCCGCGCCGAGATTAATAAGTGCCACGGATTCACCGACACGCAAGAAATCGCAACCCTCTGCCGCGTCGGCCAATGCCAACGAGTCAACAGAAAGCGCGCCATATTGAATATCTGCCGCATCCGCAATAAGCACGCGGTTCGTAATGTTGTCGTACAACGCCGCGACCATGAGTACTTTCATCTTGCTCTTGTCGCCTTCAGCGACCTGGTCGAGCATGCTCCAATCCAACATTACATCGGACATCTCATAAGGAATGTTCTGAGCGGCCTCCGTCTGAACAGCTTGCTCCAGTGCCGCGCCCTCATACTCAGGGAACATCTTGTAACGAATCACGACGGCTTGTCCGGGAAGTGCGCCCACCACAAAGCTCTGTGATACCGGCATCCGTTCAAGTGCCTCGGACACCGCGTTGGCTTGCGCCATCGTCGGATCTTCGTTCATCTGTTCGGGACTGACTTCAGCGTATCCAACGCGTTCGAGGCACAATCGGCCCGAACGGATCGATGCTTGAACAGCTTTTACTGAAGTAGTACCAATGTCTAAGCCGATGGCATAAGAAGGCCGCGAAAACATCATCTGACGGACCTCCGCTGGAAGCGGACATGTCGCATGGCGGTTAGACCCCCCGGTCTTCCATCCCAAATTAGCGCTTACACGACGCCAACTTGTTCAGTGTTCTGTTGACAATAACAAAAAAACCGCTTTCTGTCAATAGTTTACTTTGAGCGGAGAACGTCAGGAAAAACGTCTTTCGGAAGGAATGCCTCGATTCCTTGGTGGCGTAGGCCGATTGACTGCTCGTGCTGTTGATACAGCCGCCGAACGTCCGCGATGGCCAAAACAAATCCCCCTAGTCCCCTAATCTTCAAATCTGTACCAGACCCCCTCCGGTACCGATTCTCTGACCACTTTACTGTAGCACTATAAGTAATTTATGTCAATTCATTAAGGCCGCTTGGCCAAAAAAAGGGCGGGATTTTAAAATCCCGCCCAGGACTACCGTAGAGAAGTCCCCGCAACGTGCCGTGGGAAAGGGTGATCTTGAACCAGCCCAAAAGGTGGGTGTCCTCACGATAGCCTCCCGACGTCCACTCAAAGGCGGCATGCCGTCAGCTACAACGGATATCGGACTCCCGGTTCAATGATTTAAGGTCAAAATCACCTTAATCCCGCTCGAACACTGCAGGGAAAACCAACTACAAACCAATTCTATCCCCCATTCCGCCATACGTCAAGGAGTGTTAACTTCGCCCTGCCACCATCTGAACTACAAATAGCCCAACGCTTCCAAGAGTTCGGTGGTCTCATCATCCGGTGCGATCTCGATTCGAGGATTTGAAGCGCCATGTTTCGCCACCCACCCCGCAAGCGCCTCGCTCAATCGTTTCATCGTTTCGGGCTCCGCCTGACTGCGATCCCGAAGCTCGGAAGGATCATCCACAACGTTGTATAGCTCAAACGAATCATCAACGAGATTGTGAATTAGCTTCCACGGGGCATCGAAAAGGGCACGCGCCGGTATACCAAGCGATACACGCAAGTATTCGCTTACCACGATTTCAGGCGGCTCTGTGCTCATCAGAGATCGGCCCCGCGGTTCTAGGAAGGAGACATCGATACCCGCGAGTTCCGCGATCGTCGGAAGCAAGTCAATGTGTTGAGCGATCGTGTCGTCCCGCTCCATCGCGCCTGCGGACCCGTTCTTGATAAGAAATGGCACATTTAAAAGTTCGGCGTACACGCCGTAGCTATGTTGGAGCCGTCCGTGCTCCATGAAACCCTCTCCGTGATCGGATACGAACACCACGACTAAGTCGTCGAACAAAGCAAGATCGCGAAACGTATCCAACAACCAGCCAATGCGATCGTCCACGAATCGAATCTCTTCATCATATCGCGCGATTGCCGCTGCGAGTTTCTCCGGGTGATTCGCATAAAACTGAGGTGTCAGCTCTGAGGTCTCAACAGGACCAAACACTTCCCCGTCGACATATCGGTCCTCAAAATAGGGCGCGGGCGCATCGTATGGCGAATGTGGATCGAGATAGTGAACGTACAAAAAGAACGGATTCGTACGTTGTCGCTTAACCCAACGAACAATGCGTTCGTCGAAATCCATCATCGCATCTCCGCCGGTATACACCCGCGCAAGATTCTCGTGCCAATGCGCAAATCCTTGTTCATATTGAAAGGAAGTTCGAATGACCGGATTTTCGACAAACGCAGCGGTTGCATAGCCTGCATCGCGCAACAGTTCGGCCATCGTGAACTCTTTCAGGGGTAACTGCGCAAAATTGTCGATCGCGCCGTGTTCACTGGGATACCGCGACGTAAACATCGATGCAACGGAAGGCTTCGTCGAAGGCGCTTGCGCGACACCCTGAGAAAACACCGTCGACGATTTCGCTAGCGCGTCAATATTCGGTGATGTATCCTGACCGTATCCGTAAACACCGAGGTGATCACGACGCAAGGTATCCACAAGAATGAATACAATGTTTGGCGATGCAGACATCGTCTTGGGCGCATGAATCTGCACGGCGACATTTGCGGTCGCAATCACGATCAACATAGCCGCGCCTAAAGCCCGAACCAGCCACCACTTTTCCAATCGTTCACGCATGCGAGATGAAGCGCGAGGCCACAACAGCGTTGCACCCCCGAGAATAATTACGGTAAGCATGCCCGCGTCCGCGAACAAACTGCTCATTGCAAAGCGGTCGCCCAATAAGAACCGGTTCACGAAAAACCCAGCCGCCGCGAACACAACGGCACCAATCACGATCTCTCGCACTACTTGAATGATGCGTCCGCGCCAACTTCCTAACAAGGCCATACGCAGCCCAAATTGAACCAACAACATCGCTACGGAAATCAACGCCGCAACCAGCAATACGAACACTGCGGTATTGAACTCGTCACGAAGGGTTAATGTCGCAAGCCGATACATGCGCGCATCAAGATACCGGTTTGCACCGATCAATTCTGCAGCACGAACGCACGCAACAATTACGCCGATGGCGATGGCTCCGCTACTAATCGTAAAGACAACTCGCACATTTCCCCCTGTCCACTTGGATAATCGCGCATTCTGAAACGAATCACAACTGCCCGCCCTCGATTCTTTTTGTGCTACGCTTGAGGCGACGGAGGGATAATGAGCGATCAGAATTACCTAAAATTTTTGGGCACGGCCGGAGGACGCTGGGTCGTTTCGCGCCAACAACGCGCGACGGGCGGCCTGTTCTTACAATACGAAGGCACGCGTATTCATATTGATCCGGGGCCGGGTGCATTGGTGCGCTGTACGCAGGCCGACCCGCCTATTGACGCGAGCAATACCGAAGCGATCATTCTTACGCATGCGCACATTGACCACTCGAACGACGTGAACATTATCATTGACGCAATGACTGCAGGCGGTTTTAATCGCGGCGGGACATTGTTCGCGCCCAAGGATTGTCTCGATGGACCAAGCCCCGTCGTCTTTTCTTATCTACGGAAGTTTCTCGACGAAATTATTCACTTAGAAGCGTCGCACAGCTATAAATTCGGCAACGTGCCGTTCAAAACGTCGATTCCGCACAACCACGGGATTGACACGTTCGGCGTCAAATTTGATTTTGGGGGCAAAGAACTAGCGCTACTCATTGACACGCGTTACTTCGAGGAACTGGGCGAGGCATACGTGGGTGCCGACACGCTTGTTATTTACGTGACCTTTTTCGACACACCGCCACACCCAAAAATCCTGCACTTGTCATTGCACGACGCGAAAGCGATCATCGAACGCGCAAAACCCAAGCGCGTTATCCTCACGCATTTCGGCACGACCATGTTGGAAAACGATCCGGAACGCATCGCATCGGAAATGACACAAGCAAGCGGAATCGAGACCATCGCGGCAGTCGATGGTCTCCAGCTTGCGCTGTAGGCAACCGTTCATGAACGACATGCTCAACCTTGAAACGCTTGAAGCCAAGACGCTTCAATTCCTGCAGTCAACGCAAAGCCCGTTGGTCAGTTTGCGCAATCTTTTACGCCATCTAAACGCCTCTGACGCACACGCCTCGCTTAGCGAAAACGCACTCGGCGAATTTCTGGACGCTCATGAACTCTTCTGCGTCACCCGCCCGTCCGACGGGGCCCCAGATTTCATCGAACCCGCGGTATACCTTGCCACCCGTGTTCCATCGGATCTTGAGATGAAAGCACATATGGCGTTGGAGCTCAACGCAATGATGAAGGCACTCGAACAAGCGCACAAAGAAGCGTCAAGCGCGGGCGACGTAGAGCGATCGCAACAGATTGCGGCGCTATTGGATCGCGCACAGCGAATCCGGGATGGTTTAGCCAGCAAATAAAAACACATCCCCTCCGAAGGGGGATATGGAAAGTTCTATTTACTCGAATCGCCAAACGCGACTAGTGAAATAAGCTCGCACCCTCATAATCAGCCGGCGCCTTCACATCTAGGTAATGCAGCGCAGTCGCACCAAGATCGACGATGCGCGGTGTCTCGGAATCGATAGCTTGGTTCGAGAAAAATATCCCGGGCGTTTCCGCAGCATTCGACGCCGCATGTTCCCCGCTCCACTTATCTTTCGTCACCGAGAACAATGCTGCTGGCGCACTTCCCTTCACCGTATCCTTGGACGATTGGTATCCTTCTGCATACCCGAGTTGAATGTCCGGCGCATTTCCTAAAGCTTCGCCCGAATAGTCATCGATCGTATATACGGTGCTGAAGATAGGGTCGCCCGTGTCTGGGTCAACCACTTCCGCCAGCTTGTCCCTAATTTCTGCGATCAATTCCGGCACGTCGTCTTCCGCGACAATTCCCTTCGCCTCGCGACCGGAGACGTTGATGAAAATGCTTCCGAGCCCCAAACTATAGGCCTTGGTGTTCGCCCAATCGATACCGTCCAAAAATTCGCGGGAGTTCGAGGCCGTCGCCGGATCGGTTTGGCCTTCGACGCCCTGATACCCATTCCGGATTAACCAAGTGTTCACATTGAAGCCTTTGCGAAAACTATGAAACCCATGGTCCGACAACACCATCAGTAGATCATCATCATTTAACCGCTCAACTACTTTGCCGATCGTCTCATCCATCCGCCGGTAGGTATCTTCAACGGCATCGCCATACTTCGCTGCCCCGGCCTCCGTATATAACGGGTGCCCCGAATCGCGGAATCGCCAGAACAAATGTGATACCCGGTCCGGCCCCGTCCACGCGCCAACCAACAGGTCAAAGTCACCGCGGTCCATCTCGTCCAACACCAATTCTTCGCGCCACGCCATCGTTGCACGCACATCGTCCAAGAATGCGTCCTCAGAAATCGCATCTTGACGCAACGCATGCGTGTCGTAAATCCAGCCAATCGTTTTGTAGAAGCCGTGCCGCTCCTTCAGTTCTCCCGCATACGATTCCGGATTCGATATCGGCATGTAAGGCGCGTCGGGATGGTACTGCAGACACGACATGTAAATCGTTGCCGGCTCAGCCACGCTAACCGCATAGAAACGGCTGATTGCTCGTACGGAGAACGCATCCGTTACAGCAAAGTCCCACTCAACCCATTCCGACCAATCCCCTTCTTTCAGTTCAATCACGCCTGTCGGCGTTGTGATTGAAACGGTGCCCGCTGATCGATCGATTGAAAACGTCAATTCTGTTACGGTGTAAGCACCCGTTTCTCTAGTCTTCTTCCGAGGATCACGCGCGCCAGGTAGCAATGCCGTCGCCTGTCCGTCGGCAAATTCCAACGGAAACTGCATGCCGCCGGAAACACCCTTCATAGCCGAATACGATTCGGAGAACGAATAAAACGTGCTGTCCGTATTTCGTATATCGGGTACGCCCAAGCCGCACAGCATATAGCCATTTCGCAGCGTGTCTGCGGGAAAAGCGAATGGAACGTGCAAGATTTTTGCCCGTTTACCCGCCCGATCCAACGGCAGCCAAAACGGCTCGCCTTGACGCAAATTTCCCATTTGTGGCGCTTTGACTTGCGCACCGGTCGCCGACAAATTTGCATGCGATCGTTTCGTATACCCCACCGACGGAATGGTCCGGAAATTTCCGCGTCCCAGATTCATATTCGGAATACGGCGAAGAAAGTCGTAGATGCCGTGGTTACCGGGGAACTTGCATGTGATAAAAGACGACCACGCGGTCGGCGATTGCGGCGGAATACTGGTTTCAAGCTCGGAGTACGTCCCCGCATCCCGCAATTTCGCGAGGTTGGGCAATTCGCCGCCTTCTAGCATGGACTCGACGATGCTGGGTTCGACACCATCGAACCCAAGAATTACGACGCGCCCAGTGGATACTTCCTCGACCGGATCCGTTTCTTCGACAACAACTGCGGACTCAGTCTCAACTTCAGGTTCAGGCTCCGCCTGTTCGCCACTACACTGAAGGCCAAGCACCGTCATCAGCAATGCTATGCCGATCACACCAGAATCAACCGCCCACTTCTTCAATCGCATCGAACCGCTACTCCCGCTTACATCTAGCCCAACGAAAACGCGACTATATCATAGCGGTTCCTGCCTCCTGCACCTCTCCCGCGCCTGGCAAATTGAACGCCAATTGCTCGCGCGGCGGTAAGACCCGCACCTCGTGATCCGGCAAATTCAGCTTGAAACCGCGTTTCGATATCGTCTGAATCAGACGACCTCGGCCAGGCGTGGCACGCCGAATTCGCTCCATCAACCGGCTCTTTTGAAATGACATCTGATTCGGCTCAACCACGACGTCACCCCAAATTCGATCATATATCGCGTCATAGGGTACGCACCTTCCCGCCGATTCCGCCAACACCAAAATCAACTGGAACTGTTTGTCCTGCAATTCGATACGCGCACCGTCCAACCAAATTTCGTTCGGCATGCGCGTATCGATAAGGAGGGTCGGCGGGGAGGCAGGAGGGGCCGCCTCCCCGCCGGTGGACCGTGAAGAGGGGGTGTGGGAGTTCACGGCCCATTGTTGAAGTGCAACCGCATCCTCGTGTGATACATGTTGCGCCAAGAAATCCGTAGGTACATCCAGTAAGGCATCCGCGGTCGTCAATCCGTCCGCATCCAACGCTAGCAACGCCGTGCGGCCCAATCGAAATGCACGCGCACGCGCCAGATCGATTAACTCGTCCCCCACGCCACGCTGCACACGTAGCGCCAATATTTTTACGCGGTCTACAAACGAAGCGCGACTTCCAAACGCTTCCGCAATCGCAGCCGACGACTGCACCAACCAGGCGATATGTTCGGTACCGGAAATCACTTGTCCCGACAGCGTGTTAAAGCGTTCTTCAATCTCGTACAACGGCGATTGTTGGATCCAATCGTCCACGACCAACGCGAGTTTGATCGCCCGAATTTCGTCAAACGACGGGGCCGCTTCGCGGCGCACCAACCGCGCCAGCGTCCCATCGATCCCGCAGTCGCAACCCGCAACCCGTTGCGCCAATTCTTCCGCATACCCGCAATGGGCGAATTCTGCTTGCGACAGCCCCATCGGCGCATCCCGCGTCTCGCACGCCGTCGCCGCTGTCACCAACAAATCCAAATCGGGCCAGTCCCGCAATTCCGCCCGCCGCACCCAATCCGACAACGAGGCAGCCGTGCGCGTATCGATTCCAGCCGCCGCAGCCGCCCGTCCATATGGCGTCGTCGTCAACCGTCCATCGCTTCCCCGCGCCACCAGCCCCATATCAATAGAACGATTAATCGCTGCACTTACACGAAACTGCGATTCCTCATCCGAATACGCGTCCGTCCATACCCACGCCCCGGTCAACGTGGCATTCAAAAAATCTTGCAACTCGTGTTCCGTCGTACACGTCCGGCCCGCAACCAATCGCAGCACATGATCTTCCAACGGTTCACGGCCCAAACGAGGCGCCACCGCTTCCCGATCGCCTTCCACATACCGCCGCCAAAACGTTTCCTTTTCAAACGGCGACGACGCCAACAAGATCGACCGCCCAAATTCCACACCCGTTCCAAATCGTCCCGCACGTCCGCTCATGTTTTCATACTCCGCATGTAAGATTGGTGTTTTCCAAGGCGTGGCAAATCGCCGATCAAACTGCCATTTGTCCGTCGAGATGAAAACGTTGTGCGCCGGTAGATTCAACCCAACCGCCAACGTACTCGTCGAAACCATAATTCGGACCCCGCCGCTACGAAACGACCCTTCCACGATGCGCCGTTCGGCGGGCGAAAGATCCGCGTTGTGAAAGGCCACGCCGTGTTCCAACGTTTCAATCAGCGTGTCCCGCGAATGCGTCGCTTCACAGTCCCGCAACTGTTCAATCGCGTCCTCTGCCGCTGCCAATGACACGCTCCGCGCTAATGCGACCGCACCCGACCGGCATTCGTGTTTCGACTTCATGAACACCAAACACGCTTCGCCACGGCCCGCCAACTCACAAACCGCATCCCGAAGCTGCTCCTTCACATCGTCCGAATACGCATCCCCAAGCGGCTCCTCCCCCTCACCAAAATCGTTGTACGACCGGTACCGGAATACGCCTCCGTGCAATACGCCATAGCGCAACTCGATCGGACGCCGCTCATGCGAAACCAACTCCGCATCGAACCACTGCGCCAATCGGTCCGCATGTCCGATTACCGCCGATAGCCCAATCAGCCGTGACTTCGCACGTAGCACTTGAGTCAGTAAGATTTCCGCGCCTGCGCCGCGGTCTGGGTCCGAGAGGATTTCCAATTCATCGGCAATAACCAATGCGATTTCCCGCATCCGCTCGGGACGACGCACCAACAACTGCGCCAACTTCTCGTACACCACCACTGCAATCGAGAAGTTTCCGTCCTCCAGCCGAGAATCGAACTCACGCCGGTCCCGTGTCGATACGATGACGTCGAGTCCATAAGGGGTATATTTCTGGCGGAACGCCTCATACTTCTCTTCCGCCAATGCCTTCAGCGGAACCAGATACACCACCTGACGCCGTTGCAACGCCACTTGAACCGCCGCCATCTCACCGATAAACGTCTTGCCCGAACTCGTAGGCGCTTGCACCAGCAAATTCCCGCTACCGAATAAATCATGCCGCTTGACTACAAGCTCCTGAAGCGGCAACAGCGTTGTACTCTCTTCCGCCTGCCACAACGCCACGACTTCCTCCGGAAAGCCATGCGCCAATAACCCATCCATTTGCATCGGCCATACCTCGCGCTGCCCCAACTGCTACCCCTGAGCAACGCCTTGCCACCAACGGAGTCCCGGCATCCCTGGCCGGGTAGGCTTTTCCGTCTATGCCGAAACAGACTATACTGAATAAATCTACAGATATCAAGTAGCCACCCCGAGCGACTAATTGCATTAGCTCGGCTTAATTAATACTGGTTGACTTTATAGTACATTAGGTCTATCTTAAAACTTCGTAACTAGGTTGACATCATAAGGGAGGATCCTAAATTGAAGAAGAGAGAACAGTTATTGTGGTTCGCGATTATTTTCGCAATTGTTCTATTGGGTTCGCACTTGAATGAAGCGGCGGCGGACGTCACTGAAGAAAACAACGAAACGAATGCGGAAATTGTTGACGAAAGCAACGAGGGATCTGGTCCGCCAACCACACAAGAGGATCAGCGCGAGGCGAATTTTGAGGGTAGTAACGGAAATCCGCCGACTACGGAGGATAATCGAGAAGAGGGTTACTGGGAAGGCGTCACGGAGGAATGGAAAGACGAAGATTGTTGGTCGTAATTGATCAGTTTTGCGCTTGAGCTTTCACTAAACGTCAACCAGCTTCACCGTGGCGGGGCATGATCTCCGCCACGGTCGATTCATAAATCTAAAACTGCGTGGAGTTCAAATATCCTCATGAAGAGAACCACTTCGTTGATAGCGGCATTGGTCACAAGCGGTTTATTGATTGCTGCAGGATACTTTCTCTTCCCCAGAAACTCACCAAATCCGCGGGTGGAAACGGCTTCGGAATCGGGTAACACCGTATCCGAAGAGAGTGCGGAGCATTTCGCAAATGAAGAATCGATAGTGGAACCGGACCTAGACCTTCAAATTGGCGAATTACTTGATGGATTCATCCTTCGATCATTTGTTGATAGGGAATTTGCGGCCAAGATTTCGAACAAGCAGCTAAAGCAGATTTTCGCCAATTCACTAGAGCGCGCGCCAGAATATGTCTCTAAATCGTTACAAGATGACCTAGTTCAAGCTATGTATGACGAACTGGATTGGCTGATCAATGACAATCACGAGTCGTTCGAACCGCTCATCGAGCGTTTTAAGGATGGCCGACGCGCATACCGCCGAGCAACGGAAGGTGAATCCGGCGCTGAAGATTACGACGAAGTCGATGGTTCGATGAGAGACAAGTTGGGAAAAACCGGATACATCGAACTCATGGAACGATATTATCGCGAGGAGGGTCGGTATTCAGACCCACAGCGAGTGGCCATCGGTTCAACCATTAATTTTTCCAAGGGAAAGCCTGGACCGATGCTCGACGACCAAGAATTCAGTCCGAAAGCAGTCGCATATCTGCGCGAACGCTTTCCGGACGACGCGGACACAATTCTAGAAAAAGGGAAAGCGACATTTAAGCGAGAAGTATGGGAGGAGACATATGGCCCCGAGGCCATTTATGCCCACGCCTATATGGTACTTGAGCGCAAAGATGGCGGATTCTCAGCGAAGGAGTTTACATACGTTCTCCACCCACCTCATAAGTCGTTTTATCGCCTCCACGTCAACAGTCAAAGGCTGGATGGCGAGTCTCCGTTTCTCGTGATACCACAGTTCCTGAACCATCAGCCCCAGGTAGCAAATCAATAATGCTTTGTGGCAAAGAGTAGCGCCTGATGCAATGCAATCAAGTGATTACACGAAATCTCGTGCCGGGGATTCTGATTGTCATCGTCGTTTTACAGAACATTCTGACGCAAACAACTCCTCTCACCAGATGGAAGGGGGGAGGATTTGGGATGTTTTCCACGATTGACTCGACGGGTGCGCGCTACCTGAAATGCTACCTCCTCACTTCGGAGGGCGATGTTCCCGTCCGAACGCCTGGTCGATTTGCGCAGGAGATTCGAGATATTCGCCTTTGGCCCACATCTCAAGGTTTGATGGATTTGGCCGAAGAACTCACGAATCTGGAATGGCTCCTAATCGAAAAGAAACCGCCTTCGGCAGCCGTGACCGTGATGGAAGTCAATCCGCTTATCAAATTCTCCACCGAGCCACAGGATCACCCTTACAGCGTCTCGTTGGTCCGACACAAGTTTGATCATGAAAAAGTACTGCCGACGAAAACAATTCTACGGGTTACAGGAATTCGTATCGAACTGTGGAGAGAGAGGCTCGATCCGACTAGCTACAGGGTATACGACGAAGAATGGATTCAAGCGACAGCGCTCAAATCACCGACGGCAAGCTAGTCGAGTCCACGGAGTCGCCATTCGATCGATACCGTGCGTTCCTGGCACGCGTGCATCCAATCGATCTGAGCCTCTTAATGACTACCGTGCTGTTGCTCCTGTACGCGGGCAAAGTGTGGTACCTAGACATACCCATACGAGTACTTGCGCTTCTCGGTCTCTTTATAGCCCCCTTGAGAACCAATCCAAGGTATTGGTTTATCATTATGTGCTTCCTGGTCTCGGCCAATGGCCTCAGTTGGTTTCGAATCGACAACCACAAGTACCTGATGACGTATTGGTTAATCGCCATCGCGATCGCTACAAACCTACCTGAAGAGCAAACTCTTGATTTCCTTGCACGCACTGCCCGGCTACTAATTGGGCTCTGTTTCGCTGCGGCAGTTATTGCAAAACTACTTTCCCCGGATTTTGTCAACGGAAACTTCATGCTCCACACGATGCTATTCGATTCACGCTTCGACACGTTTACGTGGTTAATCGGCGGTGTGGACGATGACGTGCGGAGAAGTCTGCATGCCTTGCTCTACGATCTGCGTTCAGGCTACCGAAAAGACGTAGCCGTCACAGAGTTCTGGATTCCCCACTCTCCCAGACTTCTTTGGGTCGCGCATGCGTTAACGTGGTGGACGCTCCTGTGGGAGACGATGATCGCCATCGCGTTCTTAGTGCGCTACAACAATCCGCGCATCGACAGCGCGCGCCAATACCTCCTTTGGATATTCATTTTGGCGACATACTCAGTCGCATTGGTCAGCGGGTTCGCATGGTTATTAATCACCATGGGAATCGCGCAATCTCCCAAGAACATAGCACGCACGCGAACGCTATACTTCCTGCTGGCAGCGGTCGTCATCCAAGTTTACCGACTTCCTTTGGGTGCTCTCTTGCACGGCATCCTAGGCGCGGAACCCTAAGCAAAGGGAATTCCAGAACAAGAAAGCTCGCAGAAATCTTCGGCGTCACAAGACACTCCAGGAATTCACCGACGCCGATAGAGCCATGCGCCAACAACCCATCCATTTGCCATACCTCGCGCCGCCCCAACTGCTACCCCTGAGCAACGCCTTGCCACCAACGGAGTCCCGGCATCCCTGGCCGGGTAGGCCTTTCCGTCTATGCCAAAACCAACTATACTGAAAATAAATACAGATGTCAATACTTTTGAACATACCGTTATCATCCCTCCACCATGGATCGCGAAAACATTGACCCAACGAGCCGCCCCCCATTCCATTTAATAGCCCTCGTGGCCCTCCTCGCCCTGAGTTCGTTGTTTCTCGGAACTGGGATACTCCATACCACCTTCGTATCCGACGACAACGGCTTGATCCTGTGGGGCCGGCAGATGGTGGAATCGGACTTCTGGGCGCCATTCTTCGCCGGAAGCATGGACCCCGAAAAACCAGGTCCAACGTACTACAGACCCCTCGCGCTACTCTCCCACGGACTCGATTACGCGGCGTATGGTTGGCAACCCGCAGGCCACCACGTCACCAGCCTCGCACTACACGCACTCTGCTCCCTCCTCGTATTCTTGCTGGTTCGCATAGCGCTCCCGACCCATCCGCCAACGTTCGCGATCATTGCAACCGCGCTGTTCGCGTTGCATCCGATCCACGAAGGTGCGGTTTGGTGGATTGCTGGCCGTATGGAGCTCGTCTGCACGATGTTCTACCTGATGTCCGTGCTGGCTTTCCTAACCTACGTGACGGGGCGCCAACTCAGATATCTCGGCGCGGCGACCGCACTCGGCGCCGCCGCATTCGCCAGCAAGGAAATGGCATTTTCATTACCATTCGTCTGGTTAGCCATTGCATTTATTTGGAGAAACGAAGGATCGCTCAGCACCCGCGTTCGCACGTCATTCGTTATCGCATCACCCGCGATCGGTTTGGCCGCATTCTTCCTCGTACTACGCTTGTTCCTCTTTGATTCGAAAGCCACAACGTTTGTGATGGACGTGGACACCGGGCATCTCTTCACAACCATCCGCCACACGCTGCGCGGCATGGTGCTGCCGTATCATGTATCCTTTCGCGAATGGGCCAGCACGCACACCCCATGGTTCGTGCTAGGACTTATCTCCCTGCTATGCATGGCAGCACTCCAAGTTCCGCGAATGTTTTCGCGCCCCGTTTTTCTCGGCGTATGTTGGTGCGCGCTAACCATGCTCCCACTCGTTCGAACCATGAGTCCATGGACGCTTTACCTCCCCTCCGTCGGCTTCTGTGTGGCCCTCGCCTGGATCGTGTATCCACGTCGATCCGTTGCCGGAATCGCCGCACTCGCTATCCTGGTCGGGGTTATCGTGAGCTACGGCATTCAACTACAAGCCCGAAAAGCGTCATGGCAAGAAGCAGATACAGTCGCAAGATCAATCCTCATCGATTTTCGACAAGCCCAGCACGAAACCAAAAACCAACAACCCGTAATTCTCGCATTGCCAGGACTCATCGATGACACCGCAGTCTTCATGCACTACTTCGAAGACCGGGTGCAGGTCGAACTCGACGATCCGAATCTTCATCCGATCATCTTGACACACCTCATCTTGCCCCCGGATGTCACCACACACGGCATCGAAGTGCACTCATCGACCGATAACGAATGGGAATTGATCCCATCATCGCCCAGGACAAGATTCGCCTTCCCCTCCGTCGCAGCATTCAACTACCGCTTCGACGCCGTACGCCCCGGCCAAGTAATCGACACGCCATGGGGCGAATTCGAGCTCCTCTCCTCCAACGACCCAAACACAATCACTCGAATACGCGTCCGACTGGATGCCGCGCTCAGCCACGGCCCCATCCTCGTCTATCGCAACGGATGGCTCGAAACGCTCGATGCCCCATCCCCACCCAGTCAGTAATTATTGCACCCGGGTGGTCAGTACGGTATAAGCTCCATCGGGCTTGACGGCGATTTATAACCGTCAATTGCGGAAAAAGGGGCAATTCACAGATGGCAGAACAGACCGGGTCGGACACGGGCGCACAGCCAGCCGCAGAGCAGCAGAAAGCAAACGGATATTCCTACTACGTCCTCGGCGTGTTGGTACTCGTATACGTCTTCAACTTCATCGACCGACAAATCCTGTCTGTCCTTGCCGAAGACATCAAAGCGGACCTCGGCATTGGCGATGCCGAAATCGGATTCCTCTACGGCACCGCATTCGCTGTGTTCTATGCGGTATTCGGCGTCCCCCTCGGTCGGTTCGCAGATCTATGGAATCGCCGATCGCTCATTTCGATTGGGCTCGCTTTCTGGAGCGCGATGACCGCGCTGTCAGGAACCGCCCGCGGTTTCCTCTCGCTTAGCGTGTATCGCATCGGCGTCGGCGTTGGTGAAGCCAGCGCCAGCCCGGCCGCGTTCTCCATGCTCGGCGATTACTTTCCACCCAAAATGCGTGCAACCGCTGTCGCGATCTACTCGAGTGGTGTTTACATCGGATCGGGAATCGGGTTGTTTCTCGGTGGAATCATTCTCGACGGCTGGGCGAATCTGTATCCGGAAGGCGGTGCGCCGTTTGGCCTCAAGGGCTGGCACGTCGCGTTCTTCGCCGTGGGCATCCCCGGTATCTTGATGGCGATTTGGGTGCGCACCCTTCGCGAGCCGACACGCGGCGCCATGGAAGGCCTCACGACGAAAGAGCATCCGGCACCGTTCAAAGAGTTTGGAAAGGAATTGGCTTCGGTGCTTCCCCCACTTACGGTCTTTAGTCTTCTAATGCAAGGCGCAAATGCAAAGACCATGTTGGTTAATTTCTTTCTGGCGCTCGGTGTCATTCTGGCAGCAACCGGGCTGACGTTTGTAATCGGTTCACCCATTCAATGGATCGCGTTGGCCATTGGAATCTATTCCGTCGGTTCCTGGATTCAAGGTCTATCGATTCGCGATCACGCGACCTTCCGGATGGTCTACGGTTCACCGACCATAGCCTTCGCGATGACGGGATTCGCTTGCATCGCATTCGTTACATATGGCGTCGGCTTTTGGATGTTGCCCTATGCCATCCGCGCACACGGCGTCGAAGCGGGTGAGGCAGGCATGTATTTGGGGCTCGCTGCTGCGTTCGGTGGGTGGACAGGCGTGACGTTCGGCGGACTCCTCTCCGATTGGCTTAAGAATCTCACCCCACGCGCAAGACCGTTGGTCGGATTCATTTGTATGGCCCTTACGGTGCCCATCACCCTGTTCGTGCTCAGAACGGACAACGTGAACTACGTCTACGCTGGCGGATTCATCTACAACGCCGTGTCCTCGATGTGGATCGGTTCCGCCGTCGCCCTCGCGACGGAATTGGTACTACCCCGCATGCGCGCCACCGCCACAGCCTTCTACATCCTCATGGTGACCTTCATCGGCCTCGCGCTCGGACCATTCACCATGGGCCAAATCAGCGACTACTACGGACGAAATGGCGCAGAGCCCGCTGACGCCCTTCGAAACGGCATGCTATACGGATTGCTAATCTTCGGAATCGCCACCGTCCTGCTCATCCTCGCCACTCGATCCGTCAAAGAAGAGGAAGAAAGCGTCATCGAACGTGCTCGAGCCGCAGGAGAAGAAGGCTTACCCGACCCGGCATAGGCGATGAGCCATCGCAAATCGCAAGGACAGGATACGGATGCATTCAGCGCATCCGTCTACAAGTATCGCAGGTTTAGCACACAACTCCACGGCATCCTGATGAATCGCGGGGCGAATAATTTCAAATCCAGTTCAGGGTTTTAGCGCATCTTAATGTAAAATTCACGATCGAAATTTCGCCACATTGGGGAAAACACTAGTACGTACACACCTAGTGCCTCCTCCGCGCTAAATGAAAAATCCACAGATTCTTTTGGGCTTTTGCTGGAAGTGAACTGAATAAGATGCGCAGTAATCGCTATATCGACGCTATCATGCGTTGCGTTTAGTTCTCTTAGGAAAGCATCAATCTTTGGAGGCTGTCCGTTTCGCCACTTACTCCGAAAATCCCAGGAAAAAGGTTGTCCAGTCGAAACCGCGGCGTGCCAAGTAAACGTTAATTTCTCGTCCGATTCCGCTACGCTAGGAACCGAATGCGCATCGAAGAATTCCACAAGTCCGATTCCGTTATTTTTAGGACCGTCAAATCCTGCGTCCAGTTTTCGCTCATCCGGACCGGGTTTCCAGTCAGCTTTATTTCGCCGCACAAACAATTCGGACTTATTCGATTTTCCCTTTTGGAAGATTACAAACGCAAGTGCTCCAACATACGACGTCTTGACCTCGCCGCTCGAATGGTTCACACGAAAAAAATAGTGCGTCTTGCGGGGCAATTCATACATCCCGCTATCGGGAAGCCAATCATGCGTAGCAACGCGATGAAGAAATTTTTCGTTGCCCACCTTGGGAAGAAACGCGACGTTCCCTGTGCCCGTTCGGTAGAATTGGCCACTGGATGTCAGTCTGCGCGATTTCTGCAGCACTAGTGTGTCATTAGAATTCTCGGCTAAGGCTGTATTGCCAATGAGCAGACCGAGTGCCAACGCCCAGGAAATCATGCAAAGCCTCCTAATCGCGAACTAACAACGGCGAGGACAACGTCCAAAGAATTATTGCAACGCTAGAATATAGTGGGAGGTACCAAGAATACGTTTCCAGAATTCCTCCCATACTAATGATCCAAATTACCAACGAGATTTCCGAAATCACAATCTGCCACTTTGACGTCACGCTAACCGCCAAATATAGATAGAACGGTTGAATCGCGAGCATAATGAGAGAAGATACGACCAATATGTTGAATATTTCCTGGTCTGACAACTGTTGGTTAGTTCTCAACAGGTTATGAATTGCCAGATAGGCCGCAACGAATTCGGCAGGCACTAGTCGAACGAGCTTATCCGAGTAAGATGCTGATTTTGTAATCGCGCGGTCTGACACTTCTTGTCTCCCACGTTCTCTACTACGTTTCTGACTCGAATGCTAGAGCACAATTGCATACAACAGTAGTGTAACGCAAGTGGGAATCCCGTCGTCTATTATCCATCCGCATCAAGGGATTCGCGGGGTATTTGTTTGACAATTCACAAGGAATGCCCACACCAAAGCCTTACGCAGCGGATTGAGACGAATCGCGCGATAGAGGAAGCAGACCGCAAATACGATTGCGGCATTCGACCAAGAAGTTTATGGACAACTATCGAGCGAGGGTCACTATAAGACGATCGGATTGCCGGTCGAGTTGCATCAAGAATTGCTGTGCCTCGCTGAGTAGATACCTGAGGTAAATGATATCGAAGTCATGAGGGAGGTGACTGGGCATCACCCA